>NZ_JBHXCW010000016.1:0-63231 GCF_042725365.1 Lentzea sp. NPDC060358
GCCGCGGCCCCGCGCCTGCGGAAGGTCAGCTGAGGTGTGAGGTGTCGTTGACGAGCTTCACCGACGCGTGCCCGTCGGGGTAGAACTCGGCGATCGACACGCCTGTGAGGTCGAGGTGCATCCGGAACAGGAACTGCGGCCCCACGTCCAGCGCCTGCCGGAGCAGGGTCTTGATCGGCGTGACGTGACTCACGACGACGACGGTGCTGCCGCCGTACTCGGCGATGATCTCGGCCCGCGCCTTCCGGACCCGCGCGTGGACCTCGTCGAAGCTCTCGCCGTTCGGCGGTTTCACGCTCGTGTCGCCCAGCCACCGGCGGTGGACCTCGGGGTCCTGCGCGGCGGCCTCGGCGAACGTCAGCCCCTCCCACGTGCCGAAGTCGGTCTCGATGAGCCCCTGGTGGGTGACGACCTCCGCGCCGATCTTGTCGGCGAGCTTCCGGGCGGTCTGGGCGGCCCTGCGCAGCGGCGACGAGACGACCGCCGCGATGCCGTCCACCTTGGACAGACGTTCCGCGGCCTTCTCGGCCTGCTCGAGGCCGAGCTCCGTCAGTTCGTGGTCGCCGCGGCCGGAGTAGCGGCGTTCGACGGAGAGCGCGGTCTGCCCGTGGCGCAGCAGGATGAGCCTCGTGGGGTCGCCCGTCGCGCCACTCCAGTGCGGCTGCTTGTCCCCCTCGGCCGCGGCTCTGGTTTGGGTTTTGCCGCCGTCCATGGCTTCGTTGGCGAGCCGGTCGGCGTGCTTGTTGCGTTCCCGCGGGATCCACTCGTACCCGACGCTGCTGAACTTCGCCGCCAGGGCCTGGGCCTCCTTGGCGAGCGGCTGCATGGACGGGTGCTTGATCTTCCAGCGCCCGGACATCTGCTCGACGACGAGCTTGGAGTCCATCCGCACTGCGACGATCTCCGCACCGACCTCGCCGGCGGCCCTCAGCCCCGCGATGAGCCCCTGGTACTCGGCGACGTTGTTCGTCGCCACCCCGATGGCCCCCTTGCGCTCGGCCAGCGTCTCGCCGGTGACCCCGTGCCGCACAACCGCGCCGTAACCAGCAGGTCCGGGGTTGCCCCGGGATCCGCCGTCGGCCTCGACGATGACCTTCACGGGGCGATCGTAACCCCGCGTTCATGGCCGTCCCGGGGGCCTGTATGCTGTTCCCATCAGTCTGGGTGGCGGAATGGCAGACGCGCTAGCTTGAGGTGCTAGTGCCCGTAAGGGCGTGGGGGTTCAAGTCCCCCCTCGGACACAGATGAACCCCCACGGGGTTGATGGAGACATCAGCCACGTGGGGGTTTTTGCTTGAGCGGGTTCATCGGAGAACCGGTACCAGCCGACCAGCGTGCCGGACTCGTCGGTCACCCCCGGCGGAGCCCAACCGCCGGACGACGCCTGAACCCGCGGACAACCGAAGGGTCATCCGCGGGCGTCACGCCCCAGGGCTCAACTGGCGCCGCGAAGCAGAACGGCGCCATCGGCCTTTGTGGACTGCCGGAAAGCGTCAGGCCTTCGGCTCCGCGATGCGGATCAGGATCGCGCCGCACTCCTCGCAGCGCACGACCTCGTCGGCCGGCGCCTCCTTCACCTTGCCGAGCGCGCTGCGGTCCAGCTCGATGCGGCACGCGCCGCAGCGGCGGGACTGGAACACCGCGGCGCCGATGCCCCGCTGTTCGCGCTGGCGGTCGTAGAGCTTCAGCAGGTCGTCCGGGAAGCCCTTGGCCATCACGGCGCGGTCGGCGGTGCGGCGGGTCTCCACGGCCTCCAGGTCGGCCAGGGCCGCGTCGCGGCGGCTCGAGGCCTCGGCCAGGGACGTGCGGGCCTTGTCCAGTTCCACTCGGGCGAAGGAGGTGTCGGCGTCGACGGCCTCGCGGCGTTCCATCAGCTCCAAGAGGTCGTCCTCCAGGACGCCCTGGCGGCGCTGGATGGTGGCCAGCTCGTGTTCGAGGTCGGTGAGCTGCTTGGCGCCGACCGAGCCGGACTGCAGCAGCTTGCGGTTGCGGTCGGCGCGGGTCCTGACCTGCTCGATCTCGGTTTCCTGGCGCTTGAGGTCGCGGTCGAGGTCGCCCAGGGTGGTCTCGGCGGCCACGAGGGCGTCCTGCTTGGTGCGCACCAGCTGCTCGGCGTCGGCGATCTCCGCGATCTCGGGCAGCGTGCGGCGGCGGTGGGTGACACGCGCCAGTTCGGCGTCGACCTCGGCCAGGTCGAGCAGCCTGCGCTGCACTGCGGGGTCGGCTTTCACGCATGTCCTCCTGCTGCTGAGCTCGTCGCGCCTACGGTCCACGGGTCGGTCCGGCGAGTGGAGACGAGTACGTCGACCCTACCGCCGAACTGCTCGCGCAGGATTTCCGCCGCCTGCTCGCACCACGGCCACTCGCTGGCCCAGTGCGCCACGTCGACCAACGCCGGGCCGCCGGACTCGACGTGCTCGGACGCCGGGTGGTGGCGGAGGTCGGCCGTCACGTACGCGTCGACGCCGGCGCGTGCGACCGCGGCCAGGAAGCTGTCGCCCGCTCCGCCGCACACCGCCACGCGCCTGATCGGGCGGTCCGGGTCGCCCGCGGCCCGCACTCCCTGGACGGTGGCGGGCAGCGCGTCGGCCACGCGTTGGGCGAAGACCCGCAGCGGTTCGGCCTCCGGCAGGTCGCCGATGCGGCCCAGGCCGGTGCCGGGCGCGTCGGGCGCGGGTTCCAGCGGGCCGGTGACGTCCAGCCCGATCGCTCTCGCGAGCGCGTCGGACACGCCCGGCAACGCGCTGTCGGCGTTGGTGTGGGCGCAGTACAGCGCGGCGCGGTTGCGGATCAGCTTGTGCACCAACGCGCCCTTGGGGTCGTCGGCGGGAACGCCGTTGACCCCGCGCAGGAGCAGCGGGTGGTGGGCGAGCACGAGCTGCGCGCCGGACTCGACGGCTTCGTCCACAATGGACGACGTCGGGTCCACGCAGACCAGCACGCGCGTGACCTCCTCGGCGGGGTCGCCGCACACGAGTCCGACGGCGTCCCACTTCTCGGCGGTCTTCGGCGGATACGCGGACTCCAGGACCGCGATCACGTCGGCGAGCTTCACGCCAGTTCCTCCATCACTACCCGCAGCGCGTCCACGAACACCGCGAACTCCTCCGGCGGCCGGATCGCGACGCGCACGTACGTGTCGTCCAGGCCGGGGAACGTGTCGCAGCGCCGCACCGCGATCCCCTTGTCCCGCAACGCTTCTCGCGTGCCGCGCGGCACCCTCAGCAACAGGAACGGCGCGCGCGGCGGCACGACCACCAGGTCGCCCAACCGGTCCACGGCGTACGCGGCGTGCGCGGCGGCTTCCAGCGCGAACCGCGCCGAAGCCTCCAGCGCGGAAGGTTCGCAGCACGCGGTGATCGCTTCGAGGGTGAGGCTGCCGACGGGCCAGTGCGGGCGGCCGTGCGCGAGGCGCGCCAGCGTGTCCGGGTCGCCGAGGAAGTAGCCCGCGCGCAACCCCGCGAGGCCCCAGGTCTTGGTGAGGCTGCGCAGGACCAGCACGTCCGGGTCACCAGCGAGCGACTCCGGCTCGCCGGGCACGGCGTCCATGAAGGCCTCGTCGACGACGACCCGGCCGGGCAGCGCCTTCACCGCCGCGGCGGCGTGCAGCACGGAGGTGGGGTTCGTCGGGTTGCCGACCACGGTCAGGTCGGCGCCGGAGACGACGTCCGGGAGCGTGAAGTCCTCCGAGAGCAGCACGTGCTCGACCGGGACACCGGCGTCGCGGAACGCGACCTCGGGCTCGGTGAAGCCGGGGTGCACGATCGCGGCACGGCGCGGCGAGAGCTTCGGCAGCAGCGCGAAGCCCTCGGCGGCGCCGTTGAGCAGCAGGACCTCGTCGGGCGAGCGCCCGTGACGGCGTGCGACGGCCTCACGGGCGCGCTGCTCCGCGCTTGCCGAGGGGTAGCTCCCCAGGTCGCCGAGCGCCGCGGCCAGCCGGTCGCGCAGCCAAGCGGGCGGGTGCGGGACCCGCACGTTGACGGCGAAGTCGGCGAGGCCTGGTGCGGCGTCGACGTCACCGTGGTGGCGCAGGTCTGGGCTGGTCATCGCCCGAGATACTAGGCGACCAGCTCAGCGGCCCGCGTCACTGCATGTAGCGGCGGAGCTCGGTCAGGTGGCTGATCAGCTCGTCCAGCTGGAACGTGTCGAGCTGCGCGGACTCACCGGGCGGGGTGCGGAAGCAGACCCGCCCCTTCTCGTTGAGGTACACCTCGAACGCACGTCGGCGCCCGAGGGCGTCGGTGCACCCGATGATCTCCCGTTGCGGGGGCACGTCGGTACCGGTCTGCATGGGCGGCCTCCATGTCGTTTGTCCGTACATCTTGCGACAGTGCTTGAGCGTTACCGTGCGGCGGCACCCCATAGGCTGCGCGGTCATGCACGTCTCGTTCGTCTGCACCGGCAACATCTGCCGGTCCCCAGTGGCAGCGCTCGTCTTCCGCGAGCGGCTGTCCCGGGAAGGATTGTCCTCCCGGGTCCGGGTGTCCAGTGCCGGCACCGGCGGCTGGCACGTCGGCGACCCCGCCGATCCGCGGGCGGTGAAGAGCCTGGCGGACAAGGGTTACCCCACCGACCACGTGGCCGCGCAGGTCGGGGCAGAGCACCTGGACGCCGACCTGCTGGTGGCGCTCGACTCCGGGCACGCCCGCGCGTTGCGCCGGATGGCCGACCCCGAACGGGTGCGCCTGCTCCGTTCGTTCGACCCGGACGCCGACGGCCCCGACGTGCCGGACCCCTACTACGGCGACGACGCCGGGTTCGCCGAGGTCCTGACCATGGTCGAGGCCGCCGTGCCGGGGATGGTCGCGTGGGTGCGCGAGCGGCTCTGAGGACGAAGGTCCAGTCGCCGCGGGCCACCGCCGCCGAGGCGGCCGGCCTGCGGTGGATCCGCGTCGACAGCGGTCCGCCGGTCCCCCGCGTGCACGAGGCGCGGGAAGGCCGGTTGGTGATCGACGAGGTCGAGCACGGCACGCCGGATCTTCAGGCGGCCGTGACCTTCGGGCGCCGGCTGGCCGCCCTGCACCTCGCCGGCGCGGACGCGTTCGGCTCACCACCGCCCGGTGGTCCGCGCGAGGCCACGATCGGCGCGGCCCCGATGGTCAACGAACCGGCGGACGAGTGGCCCGAGTGGTTCGCGTCACAACGCATCCGGCCGTACGCGCGGGAAGCGGAGGTCGACGTCGGCGAGGTCTGCGCGAGGATCGGCGACCTGGCCGGTCCGCCCGAGCCTCCCGCGCGGCTGCACGGCGACCTGTGGAGCGGCAACGTGCTGTGGGGCGCGGACGGCCAGGTGTGGCTGATCGACCCGGCCGCGCACGGCGGCCACCGGGAGAGCGACCTCGCGATGCTGCGGCTCTTCGGCTGCCCGTTCCTCGACCACGTCCTGGGCGCCTACCGGGAGGTCGCGCCGCTCGCCGACGGCTGGGAGCGGCGGGTGGCGCTGCACCAGCTGTTCCCGCTGCTCGTGCACGCCGTGCTGTTCGGCGGCGGCTACCGGTCCCGGGCCGTGGCGGCGGCCCGCGAGGCGCTGCGAGGATGAGGGCATGGACCTCACCGGGTGGACGTGGCTCAACGAACCGCGGCAGTGGTCGGCCGACCCGCTGACCGTGCGCGCCGACGCGGGCAGCGACTTCTGGCGCCTGACCGGCAACGGCCTCGTGCGCGAGAACGGCCACCTCTTCGGCACGGCGCTGACCGGCGACTTCACCATCACGGCCACGTTCAGCGGCGAGTACGCGGCGCAGTACGACCAGGCCGGCATCGGGCTCGTCCTCGACGGCGAGAACTGGATCAAGGCCGGGGTCGAGGTCTACGAGGGCAGGCGCCAGGCCAGCACGGTCGTGACGCGCGGGTTCTCGGACTGGAACCTGGCGCTCGTGGGCGAGTTCGAGCGGTTCACCGTCACCGCGCGGCGCCAGGGCGACGCGGTGTGGGTGACGTACGGGCTCGACGGCGCGGAGCCGGTGACCCTGCTGCGCAAGGCCTACTTCCCGCCGCAGGTCGAGGCCAAGGCGGGGATCTTGACGGCGAGTCCGGACGGGGAGGGGTTCACCACCCAGTTCCACGAGGTCCAGGTCACGCAACTACCGTGAGGACGTGCGGTTCAAGTTCCTCCTCAAGCCGGGCTGGCTGGCGCTGACCCTGGCCGTCTGGGTGTTCGCGGGTGCCTGCATCTACCTGTTGTCCCCGTGGCAGTTCGGCCGCAACGACGAGCGCCAGGCGCAGAACTCCGCCATCACCAAGTCGCTGAAGAGCGACGCGGTGCCGTTCGGCGCGCGGCACGACGAGTGGCAGAAGGTCGAGCTCAAGGGCCGGTACCTGCCCGAACTGGAGGCGCTGGCCAGGCTCAGGACCGTGCAGGGCGAGGCCGCGTTCGAGGTCATCACGCCGTTCGAGACCACCACGGGTCACCGGGTGCTCGTCGACCGCGGGTACGTGCGGCCGGTCAACGGCATCAAGCCGCCCGGCTTCGCCACGCCGCCGGCCGGTGAGGTCACGCTCATCGGGCTGGCCAGGCCGAACGAGTCCAACGCCACCCCCGCGTTCGAGCAGGACGGCCGCAAGCAGATCTACTCGATCAACAACGACGCGGTCGGCCAGGGCATCGAGCCCGGCTACTACCAGCTGATCGAGGACCAGCCGGGCGCGCTCGACACGCTGCCGCTGCCGCGGATCGAGTCCGGGCCGTTCTTCTCCTACGCGCTGCAGTGGATCGCGTTCGGCGTCATGGCGGTCGGCGGCTGGCTGTACTTCACGGTCCGCGAGGCGCGGCCGGGTGGCGTGCTGCACGAGGGCAGCAAGCGCAAGAAGAAGTCGATCGCCGAGCTACTTGCGGAAGAGGGCGACGAAGGCGCTGACGACCCCCGCGCCGAAACCGACGACGCGGGACAGCTCCACGGCACGCGTCACGTGACCTGAGTCCGGGTTGCGGCCGTGGCCCATGACGGGGCGTTCCTCGACACCGTGCGAGTAGACCGTGCGGCCGCCCAGGCGGATCTCCAGCGCCCCGGCGAAGGCCGCCTCGACCTGGCCCGCGTTCGGCGACGGGTGCGCTGACGCGTCCCGGCGCCACGTCTCCAGCGCCTGCGAGGCCGAGCCGCCCACGACGGGCGCGCCGCCGACGGTCAGCACCGCCGCCAGGCGGGACGGGACCAGGTTCAGCAGGTCGTCGAGCCGTGCCGAGGCCCAGCCGAACCGCAGGTAGCGCGGGGACCTGTGGCCGACCATAGCGTCCAGCGTGTTCGCCGCGCGGTAGCCCAGCAGGCCGGGGACACCGGCGACGGCGCCCCAGAACAACGGCGCCACGACGGCGTCGGAGGTGTTCTCGGCCACGGACTCCACGGTCGCGCGGGCCAGGCCGAGCGGGTCGAGCCGGGAGGCGTCCCGTCCGCACAGCGAGGGCAGGCGCGACCGGGCCGCCTCCACGTCGCCGTCCGCCAGCTCGCGGCCCATCGACGTGCCCTCGGTGGCCAGCGAGTTGCCGCCCAGCACCGTCCAGGTCGCCACCGCGGTGGTCAGGGTCTGCGCCCAGAACCCGCGGCGGGCGAACCGCTCGACGGCGACGCCCGCGGCCACGGTGCCGCCCACCAGCACGGCCGAGTACACGACCCCGGCGGCTTGCGAATCGGCGTAGACGCGCTTCTCCAGGGCGGCCGCGGACCGGCCGAATGCCGCTACCGGGTGAAATCGGCGTGGATCACCGAACACCGCGTCCGCGGCCACGCCCAGCAGCAAACCCAACGCGCGCCCCGCACCCACGGCACCCTCCCCAGCTCGTCGAAGGCACGGTAGCGCCGCGTCGCCCCCGCACGCGCATTAGGGTGGCCGGTCGTGGAGCACAAGCGGCTGAAGTTGTACGCCTACCTGGACGCGCGCGATCACCAGCGCACGTACCTGGCGATCATGCGGCTGTTCACCTCCACGCTGCTCGCGGACCTGAGCGCCGGCGAGGTCGCCGGAGCACTGGCGGGGCAGGAGCGCGAGGGCCGCGTCGAGCAGGGCGAGAGCCGCATCGAGAACGTCATCAACCGCCTCAGGCAGCTGGTCGAGTGGGGCAACCTGGTGCAGGGCCGGCGCGAGGTCGTCGCCGCCAGCATCGCCGAGTTCCAGCACGGCAGCGTCCGCTACCAGGTCTCCAAGCTCGCGGTGCGCGTGCAGCGCGACGTCGACGAGCTGCTGCGGGTCCCCGAGGGCGCCCGCGAGGTCTCCCGCGAGCTGCTGCCCGCCATCGAACGCGGCCTCAACGAGCTGGGCGGCAGCCTGTCCGTCGCGCTGCTCAACGAGGGCGACAAGACCAAGGAGCTGCTGGCCGAACGCGTCACGACGCTGTTCCTGCAGCACGCGGAGCTGGCGGCGACGGTCCGCGACTTCTACGCCTACCTCGGCCAGGTCGTCACGCGCAACCACCTCGCGCCCGACGAGATCGCGGGCTTCCGCAACCTGCTGGTCGAGTACATCCAGCGGGTCGTCGAGGACGTCCTCAAGTTCACGCCCCCGATCGCGGCGGCGCTGGCCGGGCTCACGAAGGCCCGCGGCGAGCTCGTCCGGCTGCTGGGCACCGACCTCGGCCAGCACGTCGAACGGGCCCGCGGCCGCACGCCGGAGGACTGGCAGGAGCTCACGGACTGGTTCGTCGACCGCCCCGGCCGCCCGAGCCAGGTCACGGCGCTGCGGGAGGCCACCGCCCGCGCGATCGGCAGCCTGCTCGCGAGCGTCAAGCGGGCCACCTCCGGCGGCGGTCTCCTGCCCGGCAGAAGGGCCGAACTGCTCAAGCTCGCGGCCTGGTTCGACGGCTCGACGCGCGAACAGGCGCACGAGATCTACGCCTCGGCGTTCGGCCTCTACTCCGCCCGCCACCTCTCCCCCGCCCCGGAGCACGACTCGGACAACGAGCGCACGCCGTGGCGCGACGGCCCGGTCTGCGACGTCACCGTGTCCGTGCGCACGCGCGGCGACCGAGGAGCGCGCGGCCGGCCGTCGCGCATCCTCGACGACCCGATGACCGAGCAGTCGCTGCTCGCGGAGGCCCGGGAGGCCGACGAGGTCCGCGCGCGGCACGTCGCCGAGCTGACCCGGGCCGCCGGGAACCTGGAGAACACCACGCTGACGCACGGCGCGCTGGAGGTGTTCTGCGAGCTGCTGACGCTCGCGATGGCCCAGCGCGACTCCCCGCACGACAGCGGATCCGCGAGCGACCCCGTGCGCGGACTGGAACTGGAGATCGCCCGCGGCACCACGACCAGGATCAGGTCGGCCGCCGGGACGCTCACGCTGCACGACGCGACGGTGGCCCTGAAGCGATGAACCAGCTGGACTCCCTCTCCGAGATCGACGCCGCGAACGTCGTGCGGTGCGCGCGGACGTTGCTGCGGCGGCCGATGCTGCGCGCCGACGGACCGGACGGCGAGCTGCTCGGCCTCGTCTACCGGCACCGGGCGACGTTGCAGGACCTGTTCGCGGGCCTGCTCGGCTACCGGCTCGTCGTCGAACGCCGGTTCGCGCGCCTCTACAAGTCCGGTCCCGGCCACGACGACACCCGCGGCGTGCTCGGCATGTCCCCGCGCGGGTACGCCTACCTGGCCCTCACGCTCGCGGTGCTCACCGGCATCGGCCGGCAGACGCTGCTGTCCCGCCTGGTCGCCGACATCCGCGCCGCCGCGGTGGAGGCGGGCATCGGCGCGCCGGACGACGTGGCCGAGCGCAGGGCGCTGACCGCGGCGCTGCGCCACCTCGTCTCCCTCGGCGTGCTGCACGAGACCGAGGGGTCGGTCGCGCAGGACCTGCTGCCGCAGGAGGCGCTGATCACGATCGACACCGACCTGCTGGGCCAGCTCGTCACGGGTCCCGTCGGCGAGGCGCAGAGCCCCGGCCACCTGGTCGAACTGGCCGCGCGGCCGGGTCCGCGCGGGGTCGAGCACGCGGTGCGCCGCAAGCTCGTCGAGACCCCGCTGGTGCTCTACGCGGACCTGCCGGACGACCAGGCGGAGTGGCTGCGGCGCAACCAGCGCAAGGAAACGGCGTTGCTGGAGCAGGCTTTCGGCCTCTACACCGAGTGCCGTGTCGAGGGCGTGCTCGCCGCCGATCCCGAGGACTTCCTGACGGACCTGTCGTTCCCCGGCGTCTCCACGGTGGCGCGCATCGCGTTGCTGGCGCTGCCGGACCTGCTCGACGGCGACGACGAGACCCCGCCCGCACGGCACGTCGTCACGACCGGGCGGCTCCGCGAGGTCTGCGCGCGACTGGTCGAGGACTACCCGGCGGCGTGGTCGAAGCAGTTCACCGACGACCTCGACCGGCTGGTCGCCGAGGTGGCGGAACTGCTGCGGCGCATGGGACTGGCCGCGCCGCACGAGGACGGCTGGTCCCTCAGCGCGGCCGCGCACCGCTGGCTGCCGGTGCCCGACGGCGACCCCGAACGAGAACAACCGACCGAACCCGTGGTGGTGCGCGAAGCGCCGAGCTGGTCCCTGTTCGACGAGGAGAACGTGTCATGAGCAGGTGGCGGCTGCACCGCGGCGGCGTGGTCAACATCTGGCAGTACACCGAGCAGACGTTCGACTTCTCCGGTGGCCGCGCGATCTTCCAGGGCACCAACGGGTCCGGCAAGTCCCGCACGCTGGAGCTGCTGCTCCCGCTGTGCCTCGACGGCGACCTGCGCCAGGTCGGCTCCAAGGGCTTCGACACCGTGAGCCTGCGGCGCCTGATGCTCGACGACTACGACGGCGGCCCGAACCGCATCGGCTACACGTGGGTCGAGCTGGTCCGCGAGGCTGCCGACCACTCCGGCAACGAGTACCTGACGTGCGGGCTCGGGGTGAAGGCGTCGAAGACCTCGCAGGCCATCACGGACTCGTGGCGGTTCGTCACGCCGCTGCGCGTCGGCACCGAGTTGCAGCTCGCGGGCCCGGAACGCGTCCCGCACGGCCCGGCGCAGCTGCGCGACCTCATCGGCGCGGACTGCATGTTCGAGGAACCGGCGTTCCGCGCGAAGATCGCCGACACCGTCTACGGCGTGCCCGCCGCGCGGTACGGCGACCTGCTGCACCTGCAGCGGACGCTGCGCAACCCCGACGTCGGCCTGAAGGTGCTGGAGGGGCAGCTCGAGCAGATCCTGTCCGACGCGCTGCCGCCGCTGGACCAGGCGATGGTCGAGCAGCTCGCGACGTCGTTCGACGACCTGGAGTCGATCCGGGAGAACATCGTGCGACTGTCCTCGGCGGACAGTGCGCTGACGACGTTCCTCAAGACCTACCGCGACTACGCGTTCGGCGGTCTGCGCGGCGCGTCCGAACGGCTGGAGTCGGCCGAGAAGTCGGTGGCGAAGCTGCGGCGGGAGCAGGCGAAGCTCGCGCAGGAGCTCGACCTCACGCGCATGGAGCGGGCTGCGGCCGAGCAGGCGCTCACCGACATGGAGACCGGCGAGCAGCAGGCCGAGGAGACCATCGCGGCGCTCAAGGAGCTGCCCGCGTTCCGCGACCTCCAGGACCTCAAGACGCGCGAGAACCTGGTGGCGCAGATGCGTTCCTCCGCCGTGGCCGCGCTCGAGACCGCGCACCGCCAGCGGGCGCAGGAGGACGCGGCCGTCGACGCCGTGCTGCGGCTGCTGCGGCGGCTCGCGGAGGACCTCCAGGCCGCCGACGCGCTGAGCGGCCCGTTGCGCGAGCACCTGCGCCTGGCGGGCATGGACGCCGGGCTCGCGCCGCGGGTGCCGCAGGTCCCGGCCGCCGAGGCAGGCGTCACGACGGCGTCGGTGCGGGCCAAGCCCGACCCCGAGGCCGACCCGCTCCCGGTCGAACGCCGGGTGCCGCCGGCCGCCGCGACCGAGGACGTGCTCACCGCGCTCACGGCGGTGGCCGGCCAGACCGCGGACATCGCCTCCCTGGCCCGCCGGCGGGGTGCGCTCGCCCTGGCGCTGCACGAGCAGGCGCTGGCGCTCGACGCGCAGCAGCGCGAGGTGGAGTCGTTGCGGCAGAAGGCCCGCGACGCCCAGCTCGGCGCGACCGAGTCGACGTCGCTGCGCAACCAGGAGGCGCAGGAGCTGGCCGAGGTCGTGCAGGCCTGGCTGGAGCAGGTGGAGGTGTGGACGTCGAGCGGCCCGCTGCTCGACGAGCGGCCCGCCGACGCGCTGGAGCTGCCGCGCACCGCCGATCCGGCCGCCGCCAAGAGACTGGGCACGACCGCGCGGGAGTGGGTCGGGCCGCTGGTCCGGGCCGCCCGCGACGCCGCGCACGCGTTCACGCAGCAGCGCGCCGAGCTGCGGACCCGCCTCGACGCGCTGGACGAGGAGCTCATCGGTCTGCGGTCGGGTGCCGAACGGGTGCCGGTGCCGGGGCAGTACGTGTCCGCGAACCGCGACGCCGGCCAGGGCGCGCCGTTCTACCGGCTGGTGGACTTCGCGCCGTCGCTGACGGAGCGGGACCGGGCGGGGCTGGAGGCCGCGCTGCAGGCGAGCGGCCTGCTCGACGCGTGGGTGACGCTGGCCGACACCGAGCTGAACGACGTGCTGGCCGTCGCGAGCTCCCCGGTCGGCGGCCGCACCCTGGCGGACGTGCTCGTGCCCGCGGTCGAGGGCTCGCCGGTGCCGGAGGGGTTCGTCGCGGACCTGCTGCGCGCGGTGTCGCTCGACGACCGGGACACGCTGAGCCTCACCACGGACGGCGTGTGGCGTTCCGGTGTGCTGACCGGCCGCTGGACCAAGCCCGAGGCCGAGTTCATCGGCGCCGGTGCGCGGGAGGCGGCGCGGGGCCGCCGGATCGCCGCGCTGGAGGACGAGCTCGCGGAGCTGAGGGGGCGGCTCGGCACCGCCGAGGACGACCTGGCCCGCGCCCACGAGCACGTCGCCACGTGGGAGGCGCACGTCGCGGCGTTCCCCGGCGACGGCGAGCTGATCGCGAAGCAGAGCCGGGTGCAGGCCGCCGAGGAGTCCGCGGCGCGGTCGCGGCAGCGCACGGTCGAGCTGCGGGAGGCGTTGGAGGACGCCGGTTCCCGGCTCGAGGCGGCGCGCTCGGAACTGACCCGCCAGGCCGGTGACGCCGGGCTGCCGCCGGACACCGAGGCGCTGCGGCAGGCCCAGGCGGCCGCCGGCGAGGCCCAGCGGACCGCGGACCTGCTCGGTGACGCGGTGCAGAGGCGTTGCCAGGGCACGATCTCCGACCTCGCCGACGCATCGCACCGCTACCACGAGGCCGTCGCGGACCGGCAGACCGCCGAGGCCGACGCCGACTCCCGCTGCGTCGACCACGCGGCCCAGGCCGGGACGCTGGCCGAGCTGACCGACGCGGTCGGTGGCGAGGCCAGGGAGATCAGCGAGCAGCTCAAGTCGCTCGAGAAGTCGCGCCGGAGGATGCGCGACGACCTCAAGGGCGTGCGGGAGAGCATCACGACCGCACGCGAGCAGGCGGCGAAGCTGGAAGCGCTGCTGGAGAACAACTCCGCGCAGGTCGCCGAGTCCGAGGAGGGTCTCGGCCGGGCGACGGCGAACTTCACCGCCACGGTCCGCGCGCCGGGCCTCGTGGCGGCGGCGTTCCCGGACCACGACGGTCCCGCCGACGACGCCTCGGTCCGGGCGCTCGTCGCGGAGACGGGCGAGCGCCGCGGCGGCACCGAGGCCACGGTGATCGCGAAGCTGCAGGCGTTGCAGACCTCGCTCGCCGGCAGCCACGACATCGCGGCCGAGCAGCACGCGGGCCTGCTGACCGTCACGGTGACCGGCGAGGAGGGCGCGAAGCCCGTCGCCGTCGCCGCCCGGCAGGTGACGACGAAGCTCGCGGAGCAACGCGGGTTCCTCGACGAGCGGTACCAGGGGATCTTCGCCGACTACCTGATCCGCGACCTCGCCGAGTGGCTGCGCGGCCAGATCAGCGTCGCCGAGGACCTCACCAAGCGGATGAACGAGGTGCTCGGCCGGGCCCGGTCGAGCCAGGGCGTGCACGTGAAGCTCGCCTGGAAGTCCTCCGGCGCGCTCGACGACCAGACCCGCCAAGCGCTGTCGCTGGTGCGGCTGCCGTTCGGCGAACGCACGCCGGAGCAGGACGCCACGCTGCGGCGCGTCTTCACCGAGCGGATCGAGAACGAGCGCGACACGCACTCCGGCGGTTACGCCGAGATCCTGTCGCGGGCGCTCGACTACCGGACGTGGCACCAGTTCACGGTGACCGTCGCGGACACCGGGCCCGACGGCAACCCGCGCGAACGGCGGCTGCGGCAGCTGTCGTCCGGCGAGACGCGGCTGATCTCGTACGTGACGCTGTTCGCGGCGGCGGCGAGCTTCTACGACGCGGTGAGCGACGAGTTCGACCCCCTGCGGCTGGTGCTGCTCGACGAGGCCTTCGAACGCCTGGACGACCCGACGATCGCGCGCATGCTGGGGCTGCTGGTCGACCTCGACATGGACTGGGTGATCACCTGGCCGTCCGGCTGGGGCGTGTCCGACAAGATCCCGCGCATGCACATCTTCGACGTGCTGCGGCCGAAGAACGGCCGTGGTGTCGCGTGCACGCAGACGACGTGGGACGGCGCGGCGCTCGATCGGATCGACCCGTGAACCCGGACGCACCCGAGCTGGCCGAGTTCTGGCGCCTCGCCCGCGAGACGGTGGAAGGCGGCGGCCGGTCGGCGTTCAGCTTCCGCGTCGAGGACGAACGCACGGCTCTGGCGCTGGGCGAGCTGCTGCGCAAGCCGATCGCCCACCCTGCTCGCCGGCAGATCTCGCTGGCCCGCCTGGACGAACACCTCCGCGCGCATGGCAGCACGTTGCCCGAGGTGCTGGAATCGGTGCACGGCAAGCCCGTCGGCATGGCCACGACGCAGGAGGCCTCGACCGCGGACGCCGTGCTGAGGTTCGCGCTGCGGGAACACGGCCTGCTGCAGTCACCCTGGGCCGCGGAGTGGATTGAGCACGTCCGCCGGTACGGCAAGATCCCGCAGCCCGCGCTGCCGATGATCGCGAACCAGGCCGCGGCGGTCCTCGCGAGGCTGAGCCCGCGGCCGCGCCGCTGGACGACCCGGTTCGCGCTGGCGGGCAACGACCTCGACGACGGCCGCCCGCTCGCGCGCGTGGTGCAGAAGGCGTTGCAGCTCGCCGGCACCGACTGGGAGCGCTCGGGCGTGCTGCCGGACGCCTACGGCAACCCGGTGCTGACCTCGCAGGGGTACCTGACGCTGAACGACACCCTCGAAGCGCGGGAGGTCACCGTCGTCCGCAGCCCGCGGCTGCTCGAGTCCGGTGTGCCCGGCCCGCTGGTGGTGCTCCCGAACGGCCTGACGCCGCAGGCGAAGCACCACCTCGACGGCAAGACCGTGCGGTGCCACCAGGACTTCACGCCCGAAGGCCTCCGCGTCACCAACGAGGTCCTCGCGTGGACCGGTGGGTCGGCGTGGCGGATGTCCGCCGCCGACTACCGCGAAGCCGTGGCAACGCTGATCGCGCGCGGTGTCGAGCTGCCGACGCTGAACACCCGCCCGGACACCGCGAGCTGGGACCCCGACCTGGCGGACACCATGGCCACCACCGGTCTGGTGGTCACCGAGGAGCACCTGCTGCCGTCACTGCTGTGACGTCTGCGGGGGCGCGTACCGCCGCACGTCCCAGCGGTCGTGGCCCTCCATCAGCTTGCGCCCGATCCGCCGCAGGTCGGCGAGGTCGCGGTCGCTCAGCAGCTCGGTGAACTCCTCGGCCAGCGCCGCCCGGTACACCCGCGCCGTCGTGCCCGTGCACATCCGTTCGCCCTCGGGCGTGAGCACGGCGATCACCAGCCGCCGGTTGTCCGCCGGCTGCTCCCGGGCCACCCAGCCGCGCCGGACGAGCCGTTCGACCAGGCGCGTGACGCCGGACGGGCTGACGTCGAGCAGGTCGACGAGCTCGGACATCTGCAACCGGCCGCCGTTGTGGTGCAGCTGGTAGAGCGCCACGTGCTCGAGCAGCGAGCACCCGGCCTCGGCCTCCATCCGCCGTCCCAGCGCGGCCTTCACGGCGTCCACGCCCTGCTGCACGTACAGCCACGAGTAGATCGGCTCCGTCACCGGCCCATCCTAAAACAGGTTTGACGACGGGACGTTTTCACGCTCAAATGTTGAGCGTGAAAGCTTCACCTGACGTCACCGTCGTCGGCGCGGGCCCGGTCGGCCTGCTGCTGGCGGCCGAACTGGCCCTGCAGGGCGTCCGCACCACCGTGCTCGAACGCCTCACGGCGCGAGCGGACACGATCAAGGCCCAGATGATCAGCGGCCGGACCTACCAGATGCTCGCCATGCGCGGCCTCGGTCCCGCGATCGACGCCGCGAGCGAGGAGGAGGCGGACCGGCTCTCCTGGCGCCCCCGCGGGTCCACCGGCCACTTCGCCGGACTGTTCAAACTGGACGGTCTGCCGCTCGTGATGCTGTCCCAGCAGGCACTGGAGCGCATCCTCGAAGCCCGCGCCCTCGAACTGGGCGCCGAGATCCGGCGCGGCGCGGAGGTGACCGAACTGGGTTCCGGCTTCGTCGTCGGCTGCGACGGCGGGCGCAGCACCGTCCGCGGGCTCGCCGGCTTCGACTTCCCCGGCACCAACGCCACCCTGACCGGCTACCAGGCGGTCGCCGACCTCGAAGGCGACCTCCCGGACGGCTGGCACCGCACGCCGACCGGTGTGCACGCGCACGGCCCGCTCAAGGGCCGGGTGATGCTCATCGAGTACGACGGCCCGCCGGCGACGCGCGAGGTGACCCGCGAGTCGTTCGAGGCCGCACTGCGCCGGGTCAGCGGCCGCGACGTGCGGATCAAGCGGATCCACACCGCCACCGTCTGGACCGACAACACCCGCCAGGCCACGACCTACCGCCGCGGCGACGTCCTGCTGGCGGGCGACGCCGCGCACGTCCACTCGCCGTTCGGCGGCCAGGGCCTGAACCTGGGCCTGCAGGACGCCTTCAACCTGGGCTGGAAGCTCGCCACCGGCGACTCGGCCCTGATCGACACCTACACCGCCGAACGCCACCCCGTCGCCGCCCGCGTCCTGCGCAACACCCTGGCCCAGGTCGCGCTGACCCGCCCGGACCCGCGCTCGCGCGAACTGCACGCGCTGGTCGGCGACCTGCTCGACCTGCCGGAGGTGAGGTCCCGGATCTCGGCGATGGTGCAGGGCACCGACATCCGCTACGAGACCGGCTGCGCGCACCCGCTCGCCGGCACGTTCGTCCCGGGCCTGGACCTGGCCGACGGCAAGGGCACGACCACCGTCGTCGACGGCCTGGAGGCGGTGGTCCGGCCCGACGGTCACATCTCGCACATCGGCGAATGAGCGTGTTCGCCTGCATCAGGCGGATGTCCTCGCCAAGATGGGGCGCATGAAACCGCACCACTGGCCGCTCGTCGCGCTGGGCGTGTCCGCCGCCGCCGCGATCACGATCGTGGTCGTCGTGGGCAGCAGGTCCCCCGCTGTCAACATGCCGGTCCTGATCGGGATCCCGCTCGTCGCGACGTACCTCGCCCACCTGCTGTCGAAGCGGGCGCCCGGCAAGGTGCTGTTCGAGTTCCGCGTCGACCCGCGGCCCAGCTGGTACAACGACGCCGTCGAGGTCACGGACAGCGGTCTGGAGATCACGGCGTCGTCCGGCGGTGGCCGGAGGGCGTCCAGAGGTCCCACCAGGTTGTCCTACGGGTTCAACGACCTTCTCGGCATCAGCACCCGGCAGGCGGTGCCGGGTGAGGCGCCGTGGATCACGCTGTCCGACGGCCGCGGATTGCCCGTACCGCCGGGCGAGGTCGTGGTGCTGCGGACGACGTCGGGTGAGCAGGTGCTGCCGGTCGAGTCCCCGCAGAAGTTCACGGCCCTCGTGCGGTCACGGGTGTCCGGTCTGCCCGAGGTGCACTCCACTCCCGCGATGCGGACCGACAGCCAACTCGACGAGGTCGGCGACGCTCCCTCCCCGACCGGAGAGCTGACCACTCCGGTCGAGGGACCGGTCGTGTCGCTCACCGGTCCGCCGCTCGCGGTGCGCTGGCTCGTCGGAGCGGTACTCGCGCTCACCGGAACCGTTGTGCTGCCGCTTGTCGCGTTGCTCACCACCCCCGGTGTGCCGTGGCTCGTGCTCACGGCGCCAGGTGTCGCGGGTGTGGTGTGGGTGCTGAATCGGAACGTGCCCCGCGTCTGGGGCAGGGTGGCCTTCCTGGCGGTGCCGGTCAGCGTGTTCTGGTTGATCGGCAAGGGCGGATACCTCTGGGTTCCCGTTCTGCTGGTGCTGTGCCCGCTGCTGGGGCACCTGGGTGGGCGGATGTTCAGGCTGGGCGCCAACCTCGGTCGCAACGTCGAGGTGCGGGTGCCTCTGCTCAGCGGTGCGTCCCTGTACGTGCAGCGGGATCGTCTGGTGCACAAGCCCGCGTGGTCGAAGGCGGCCGGCGTCCCCGCACAGGCCATGTGGCTCGGTGACGTGACGCTCGTACAGCAGGGCTCCATGCCGAAAGTGCTCCCGTGGCCCGCGCCCAACGGCGACACGATCGCAGTCGGTGCCAGCCCGCTCCTGCGTCTGGTGGCACGACCGCAGCAGTGGATCCTGCCGGTGGCCGAAGCCGGTGAGCTGGCCGAGCTGATCCGGTCCCGGCAGGGAATGCCGGCAATGCCCACCCGGATGTCGGCCGACGAGTGGCGCGTGCTGCGTCAGTGGGCGGTGCGACGGTCGGTCGGCATGGGCCGGGCGTTCTTCGCGCGTCCCGGTATAGCGTGGCGGCTCACCGCGGCGGCGTTCACCGGCCAGTTCATCTGGATGTTCGTGCCCCTCGGCGCAGCAGTGTGGGTCGGCGGCCTGATCTCGGTGACGCTGACCGCGGGGCTGCTGGCCGACTGGTGGCGCGTGCGCGGCCGGATGCTGCTGGCCGAGCACAACCTCCTGCCGCCCGGCAGCCGGGACTGGGGCGAGGTCCGTCCGGACCACGCCCCGCTTCCCGGCTGGCAGCCCTACCGCTGAGGCGGGTCGGGCAGGTCGAGGCTCCCGACCATCCGCGGCGGGTTCGCCGACGACTTGACCTGGTAATCACTGTCGTGCGGGTCGTTCACGTTGTTCGGCCCGCCCTCACCGGGGATGTTGCTCGCATTGGTGGAGCCCCAGCCGCCCTGGTACGGGTTGTCGACGTTGGCACGCGTGGTCGTGCCCTCCGGCGAGACGTAGGTGTGTCCCTGCGTGTTGTGCCCGCTGGTCGTGACGATTCCGGTGCCGTCGTCCCGGTAGGTTCCGGTGTCCCAGGTGTTCGACAGGCCCTCGTGCCGATTGCTCATGCCGCCGACGGCACCGCCGACAGCGCCGGACGTGCTGCCGGACAGGATTGCCGAGCCGAAGTCGTCGAGACCGACCTTGCCGTGGGCGAGGTTGTTCAGCACGTTGCCGCCCGCGCCCGCGATGGCGCCTTCCACCGCACCGCGGCCGGCGGCCTGCACGAAGTTCGTGGACACGTTGCCGAGCGCGGCGCTGCCCGCTCCGACCGCACCGCCCGCGATGCCTGCCGCGACACCCGAGATGCCCGCGTCGAGCGTCTTGCCGAAGTCCCACGACTTCCGCTCACCGCTGACAACCTGAAAACCCTGGATGGCCACGTCGACACCAACGTTGATCGCCAGGTTGATGGCGATCTGCCTGAGCAGTTGCTGGAAGAGCATTTGAACGAAGGTCCGCGTGGCGGCCTGCGCGATCGGGACGCCCGCCGTGGACGCGCCGAACGTCGCCACCGCCGACGCGATCATCGCCGCGATCTGCGCCGCCAGGATGATCAGGGCCGCGATGATGCTGAGCTTCGTGTACTCGATGCCCAGCGCCGCGCTGTCGCAGCCCTCGGCGAGGTCGGTGCAGATCTGCTGCAGGTTGACCAGGTACGCGTCGCCCTCGGTGAACTTCTTCCAGTACTCCTCGAACTTCTCCGCGGTCTGCCCGCGCATGCAGCCCAGCGCGGCCGAGGACGCGCCGTTGCCGTCGCCGAGCACCTCGCCGACGGACTTGGCGGCCGCCTCCCACGCGTCGCGCATGGCGCGCAGCTTGGTCTCGTCACCTTCCGGCCAGGACGCGCCGACCACGATCGGTGTCAGCCACTGGACCGCTCCGGGGATCTCGATGCCCACGGCTCACCTCCCTCCCAGCGACCGGGCGCCGGCCTGGTCGACGGCTTCCCAGGTGTCGGCGGAGGCGTCGAGGGCCTCGCGGATCGAGTGGATGCCCTCGGCGAGCGCGGGGAACGCGTCGCGTGCCTGGGCGGCGATGGGCACGTAGGTCTTCTCGAACTCCTTGCCCGCGTCGTCACCGCCCCAGCAGCCGTTGTTGGCGTCGAGCACGGCGCGCAACGTCTCGAAGGCGGTCTGCAGCTTGTCGCCCGCGGCGGAGAACTTCGGCGAGGCCGAGCGCAGCGCTGTCGGGTCTACCTCGAAGCTCGTCACCACTGGCTCCCTCGTCGGTCCATGAAGGACTCCGGCGGCTCGTCGTCGTCACGGCGCTGCGGCTGCGGCGGGGCCGGCGGCGGTGTGAACGACTGCGGCACGGGCGGCGCGGCCGGGATGAGGTCCTTGATGGACGGCATGCCCGGGAACAGGTCGGGCAGGTCCGGGACGCCCTCCTGGTACGGCGCGAGGACGGCGTCGGCCTGCTCGCGCGCCTGGTGGGCGGCCTGCTGGATGGTCGCGACGACGCTCTGGCCCAGTTTCTCGGGCGTGCTGCGGTCGAACGCCGACGGCGCGAACGTGACGCCGGTGACGATGCCGCCGGCGTTCACCGTGACCTCGACGAGGCCGTCCTGCGAGGTCGCACGGCCGACCTTGGCCATCGCCTCGGTCTGCGCCTGCTTCAGCTCCGCGGTCTGCCGTTCGAGGTTCGCCAGCATCGAGTCGACCTGGCCGCGCAACGCCGCGTTGCGCGCCTCGAGCTCCGGGTTGTTCATGAGCCCCCTCGCAATCGGGTGTGATGTACGTGACTACGCCACATCGCAAGAGGCTAATCGGCGCAACCGCGCCATGCCGACGGTTCGGCCGAACTCACCCGGTGATGTTCGCCCCCGACCAGCTCTGCAGCATCCGGAACGCGATGGACGCGCCCCCGGCGAGCCAGAGCCCGGGAACGCTCCCCGGTTCCTCGATCGTCCTGCGCACGTCCTCCCGGGACACCCACCTGGCCTCGGCGATCTCGCCCTCGGCGAGCACCAGCGGCGCGGTGCGGTCGGCCACGGCCTCGAAGCCCACCATCAGCGACCGCGGGAACGGCCAGGGCTGCGAGCCGAGGTAGCGGATGTCGCGGACGGCGATCCCGACCTCCTCGGAGATCTCCCGCGCCACGCACGCCTCGAGCGACTCGCCCGCCTCGACGAAGCCGGCGAGCACGGAGAACCGGCCCTCCGGCCACTCCGGGCCGCGGGCCACCAGCACCTGGTCGCCGCCGTCGTGGACCAGGCAGATCACCGCGGCGTCGGTGCGCGGGTACTCCTCGCGCCCGCACCCCGAGCACACCGAGGTCCAGCCGGACTTCTCCAGCACCGTCCTGGCGCCGCACTTGGCGCAGTACTTGCCGAGCCGGTGCCACTGGAACACCGCGGCGGCGGTCGTGAACAGCCCCGCCCACACGTCGTCCAGGGTCGCGCCGGCCTGGCGCAGGTCCAGCCACTGCGGCTCGTCGGTGTGCTCCGGCGGGCCCCAGGCGCGCCCGGCCGGCACCTCGTCGCCGTCCTCGGCGGGCATCAGCACGGCGAAGTACGCCACGCCGTCCTGCTCGCCCAGCAGGACGGCGTTCACGGGCGGCTGGTCGCCGAACTCGGTGGCGGGCCGGTCGACCAGCCGCGTGCCGCGGTCGGCGACCAGCGTGCGGCCGCGGGTGTCGACGACCAGCATGCGCGCCTTGGGCCAGAGCGCGGCGAGCTTCTCCTCGTCGCCGCGCAGCGACTCGTTGCGGTCCACCGCGGTGCGCGACAGCGCGGGCAGACCGACCAGGTCGAACGTCACCGGAACGCGACCCCGCCCAGCGCCGCGAGCTTCGACTTGAGCTGCTCGGCGTCACCGACGAGCACACCGGTGAAGTTGCCCGGCGCGAAGAACTCGAGCGCCGCCGCCGCGACCTGCTCCGCCGTGACGGCCTGCAGCCGCTGCGGGTGCTCCACCAGCCAGTCGATGCCCAGGCCGAGCGCGACGACGTTCACGACGAACGACGCGAGGCCCGACTGCGAGGACGTGGAGGTGAGCAGCGTGCCGATCGCGTAGCTGCGGGCGATGTCCACTTCGGACTGCGACGGCGGGACCATGCCCAGCCGCGCCAGCTCGTAGCGGGTCTCGAGCAGCGCCGCCGCCGTCACGTCGGACGCGGTGTCCGCGTCGACGAGCAGGGTGGCGCCGTGGATCGTGAACTCGGGGTGCGACCGGGCGCTGTAGGTGTAGCCCTTGTCCTCGCGGATGTTCTCGACCAGGCGCGAGGAGAAGAACCCGCCGTAGACGAGGTTCGCGAGCTGCAGCGCCGGGTAGCGCTCGTCGGTGCGCGGGATCGACTGCGCGGCGAGGCGGATCTGCGACTGCACGGCGCCGGCGCGGTGCACCAGCAGCACGTCGCCGCCCTTCACCTCGGGCAGCGGCGGCAGCTGGACGGCCTCGCCCTCGCCCTGCCAGCCGGCGAGGGCCTCGCCGATCTGCGCGACGGCCTCGGCCGGCTCGACGTCGCCGACGACGACGAGGACCGAGCCGCGCGGCAGCAGGCCCTTCGCGTGCAACGCGGCGACGTCCTCGCGGGAGACGGCGGCGACCTCGTCGGCCTCCGGCATCTCCTTGGCGTACGGGTGGTCGCCGTACAGCAGCTTCTGCAGCGCCTCGCGGGCGATGACGCTCGGCTGCGAGCGGGCGATCGTGATGCGCTCGACGAGGCGGCCGCGCTCGCGTTCGACCTCGTCGGCCGGGTAGTTCGCGTTCGTCAGCACGTCGGCCAGCACGCCGAGCACGGTGCCGAGGCCGCTCGCCAGCGCGTTGCCGGTGAAGCTCAGCCGCTCCGGGTCGACCACGGCGTCGAGCTCGCCGCCGACCAGCGCGAGCTCCGTGTCGATCTGCACGCGCGAGCGCGACTCCGTGCCGGTGAGCACGGTGTTCGCGAGGATCTCCGCGACCGCGGAGTGCCGCGAGCCCTCGCTCGAGGTGGCCGGGTCCGCGAACGGGACGCGCAGCCGCAGCTCGACCATCGGCACGGTGGCGCGCTTGATCGCGATGACGCGCAGGCCGCTGGGCAGCACCTCGTCCACAGAGGACAGTTCGGCGGCCGCCTTCTGCGAGCCCAGCTCCGGCAGCGGGCGCGCGCCCGTGGAGGTGCGACCGATCTCCTCGGCGGTGCGGTGGGTCTTGGCCGAGGCGGTCACTGGGCTCCTCCGGTGGGCTTGACGAGCAGAAGGGCGCGGGCGTCGGGACGCAGCGCCTTGGCGGCGGCGGACACCTCGTCCACGGTCACGGACGCGATGCGCTCCGGCAGTTCGTAGATCAGCTCGGCGCGGCCGAACAGCAGCTCCGCGGAGCCGAGGCCCAGCGTGCGGTTCGTGAGCCGGTCGTGCTCCTTGTGCATGGTCGACGCCCAGCGGGCGGTGACCTTGGCGAGCTCCTCGGCCGACGGCGGCTCCTGCGCGAGCTTCTGCAGTTCCTCGTCGATGGCCGCGACGACCTGCTCCGGCGCGACCTCGGCGGTGTGGATCGCGGTGATGCTGAACGTGTCCGGGTCGCGGGCCTCGAGCGGGCCGAACAGGCCGCAGCCCGCGTTCAGGTCGATCACGATGCCCTCGCGGTGCACGAGGCGCTGCTGCAGGCGCGAGCCGTCGCCGTCGGTCAGCACGCCGGCGAGCACCAGGTAGGCGAGGTAGCCGTCGAGGTCGGTGGTCGGGTCCGGCACGCGGTAGCCGATCGCGATCGCGGGCAGCGGGGCCAGCGCGTCGCCGTGGGAGTGCCGGACCTCGCCCTGCGGCGCGGGCTCGGCGAACGACGGGCGCTCGGGCTTCGGCCGGGACGGCACGTCGCCGAAGTGCTTCTCCACCAACGACTTGGCGGTCTCGACGTCGAGGTCGCCGGCGACGGTCAGCACGGCGTTGGACGGCGAGTAGTAGGTGTCGAAGAACTCCGCGCAGTCGTCGACCGTGGCGCTCTCCAGGTCGACGAAGTCGCCGTAGCCGTTGTGCGCGTTGGCGAAGGTCTTGAACAGCACCGGCGGCAGCAGGATCCAGGGGAACCCGCCGTACGGGCGGTTCAGCACGTTGAGCCGGATCTCCTCCTTCACCACGTCGATCTGGTTGCGGAGGTTCTCCTCGGTGAGCTTCGGGGCGCGCATGCGGTCGGCCTCGAGGAACAGCGCCCGCTCCAGGGCCGCGCTCGGCAGCACCTGGTAGTAGTCGGTGTAGTCCGGGTGCGTGGACCCGTTGAACGTGCCGCCCGACGACTGCACGTGCCGGAAGTGGGCCAGCTTCTCCAGGCTCTCGCTGCCCTGGAACATGAGGTGCTCGAAGAGGTGCGCGAACCCGGTGCGCCCCTCCGGCTCGGAACGGAAGCCGACGTCGTAGTGCACGCTGACGCCGACGACCGGTGCGCTGGCGTCGGGGGCGAGCACCACCCGCAGGCCGTTGGGCAACGTGAACCTGTGCAGTTCGGGTGAGGCCATGCGGCAAGCCTACGGGTTCGGGGCGCGCAGCGATCGCAGGTGGCCCGCCTGGGCGAGCACGCCGTCGAGCGCCCCGAGGAACGCCGGGAAGCTGCGCCGGAAGTCGGTCGCGGTGCCGTACCAGTAAAGGTCCTGCTGGCCGAACGTGGCGAGCCAGCGCTCGGTCTCGCCGAGCACCACCGCGTAGGGCAGCGACCGGGAGAACACGAGCTCGCGGTCGGCCTCGGGAACGTCGTCCGGTGTCACTCCGTGGAGGTAACCGCGCAACCCGCGCACGTGCACCAGCAGCTCGCTGCCGCGCTTGGTGCGGGCGGGCATCGACCGGGCACCGAACGCGAGCGCGGCACCACCGACGGCGACCGCGAGGCCGAACAGCGCGCTGCCGATCGTCAGCGCCAGCACCGCGGTCGCGACGAGGCCGAGCACCGCGAGGCCGATCCCCACCCACCAGAACAGGCTGCGCTCGGCGTCGGGCCGGCGCACGAACCAGCGCTTCTCCACGACGTCGGCGTACAGCTCGTCGCGCACCCGCGCGAGGTCGACCTGGCGGCCGCGCAGCTGCGACACCGTCACGGCCTCGGTGCCCTGCGGCAGCAGGGCTTCGTAGACGGCCTTCTCGTAGCCCGACAGCGAGGCGTCGGCGGGGTTGCGGCGCACGATCTGCCAGTCGTGGCCCTCCGTCTCGGCGATCCAGAGGTAGTTGCGCACGGCCAGGTCGATCACGGTGGCGGTCACGTCGACGACGTCCACGTGCTCGTCGACGACGGTGCCGACCTGGCCGGGCAGCACGCCGTCGGGCGAGGCGAACGCGACGTGCCCGCCCTGGTCGCGCACGAGCACGGAGACCGCGCCGACCTCGCTCGCGAGGGCCGCGGCGTCGCGGCCGCGCAGGTACCAGAGCAGCGCGACGCCGCCGAGCAGCAGCACCAGCAGGCCGCCGAGCGCGACGGCGCTGACGGGGGTGAGGGCGAACGCGGCGGCGAGGCCGGACTGCTCGACCACGACGGCGTTCGGCGGCACGACCCCGGCGGACAGTCCGATCGCGACGTCGACCCGTTCGCCGGCGGCGAGCTTGATCTCCTGCGCGCGCACGCCCTTGCCGTCGGCGAGGTCCGCGCTCGTGCAGGGCTGCGACGAGCCGACGGGGCCCGCGAGGCAGTTGACCGACGTCGGGGAGTCGGGTGCGGAGAACGAGACGGAGACCTTGTCGAGCTCGGTGTCCCAGCCGCCCGCGACCTGCCAGCGGACCTCCAGCACGTCGCCGACCGGGGCGACCGCGCCGACGACGGTGTAGGTGAGCGTGGAGTCGCCGCCCTCGAAGGTGGTGGTGAACTCCTCACCGCTGACGCCGGCGCTGCCCTTGCCCTCGACCTTCGCGTCGGTGACCTGGTACTGGCGCTCGAGGTCGTTGCCGACGGCGAGTCGCAAGGGGACGGTGCGCTTGACCGTCTTGCCGTCGGGGACGCGAACGGTCTCGGTGACGGTGAGCTTGGCGTCGCGCTCCAGCTTCATCCGCACCTCGGTGCTGACGGTGCCGGGAAGGGGCTGCGCGAACGCGCCCGCGGCCGTCGCGCACGTCAGTGCGGCTGCTGTTGCGAGGACCGCCACTGCCCAGTTCTTCGACACGGCTGCGGACAATAGCGGAGTCCTCATATGCTCCGGCGGACTTTCGTACAGACGCCATCTGGGGGATTCACGGCGATGACACAACCACCGCCGCCGGGCTCTTGGCCGCCGCCGCGCCCGGTGGGGCCACCACCCGTGCCCTCACCGCCCCCGTACGCCCCGCCGCTGCCGCCGCCCGTGCAGGGCCCGCCGCCCGGCGCGCGCCCGCCGATGGGACCGCCACCCGGTCCCCGGCCGCCGATGGGCCCGCCGCCGTTCGCGCAGGGGCCGCCTCCCGGCATGCGTCCGCCGCCCTACGGCCCGCCGCTGCCCCCGCCGCGTCCGGTGATGCCGCCGCCGCAACCGGCGTGGGGCCACCCGCAGCAGCACGGCGGGTACGTGCCCCACGGCGGGTACGCGCCGCCCTACCCGGTCGTGCCGCCGCGCCGCCGGAGCGCGGGCCCGGTCCTGGCCCTGGTGCTCGGCGGCGTCGTGCTCCTCGGCCTGGGCGCGGTCGGCGTGTTCGCCGCGACGCTGAACAGCAAGGTCAAGGACACCGGCTACTCCGGCTACACGACCTACACCCCGACCTACGCCCCCACGAAGGCGGTGACGACCACCCCGCCGCCCACCCGCACGTCGTCGACCCGGACGCCGAGCACGCAGCAGACGCCCGCGGGCCCGAAGGCCGTCTACAAGCTCGCCGACCACCCGATCTTCGCGACCAACGTCGGCGCGAACGACTTCCCGTCGTGCCCGCTGCCGACCATGGAGTACTCGCCCGCCGGTGAGCAGCGGTTCCTCGCGGCGGCGCTGCCGTGCATCGAGAAGGCGTGGCAGCCGGCGCTGAAGGCGGCGAACCTGCCGTACCAGCCGGTCGAGCTGCAGGTGTTCACCGGCACGACGCAGACGCCGTGCGGTTCGCGGCAGGCGAACACGACCGCGATGTTCTGCAAGGGCGTCATCTACTGGCCGGGCGGTTTCTACGCGAGCGAGCAGAACGGCCTGCGCCACCCCGGCGTGTACCTGGGCCAGCTCGGCCACGAGTACGGCCACCACCTGCAGTGGCTCACCGGCATGATGCGCGCCGCCGACCAGGCCCAGTACGACGCGGGCGGGTTCGACAGCCAGAAGGGCCTCGAGCTCAACCGCCGGCTGGAGCTGCAGGCCACCTGCCTGGGCGGCATGACGCTGGCGCCGTTCTCGCACAAGAACGTCATCCCGATGGACGTGGTCAACACCGGTCTGCGTGACGCGAGCCAGCGCGGCGACTACAACCGGACACCGGACCACGGCAGCGCGCCGAACAACGAGCGCTGGGTGATGCACGGCCACAAGCAGAACAACATCAAGGCGTGCAACACCTGGGCGGCGAGCTCCGCGGACGTCTCGTGAACCGATCCCCCGGCCCGCGCGTCCTACCTACGTGGACAGTGCGCGTTAGCCCGGTCGGGGGACACGCGTTCCCGGTCCGCCTATGCTCGTACCCGACCGAGGCTCACCTATGGGGGGATCCCAGGCGATGACGCAACCACCGCCGCCGGGCAGCTGGCCGCCGCCACGCCCGGTCGGCCCGCCACCGATGCCCGCACCGCTGGGGCAGCGTCCGCCGCAGGGTCCTCCGCCACCTCCGTACGGCATGCCGCCGCAGGGCCCGCCCCCGCAGCAGTACGGCCAGTTCGGCCCGCCGCCCCCGCCGGGCCAGGTCATGCCGCCCCCGCACCCGGCCTGGGGCCCGCCGCCCCCGCACGGGTACGCGCCGTACCCGGCCGGGCCGCCGCCGCGCCGCAGGAGCAGCGGCCCGATCGTCGCCCTCGTCCTCGGCGGCGTGGTCGTCCTCGGCCTGGGCGCGATCGGCCTGTTCGCCGCGACGCTGAACAGCAAGGTCAAGGACACCGGCTACTCCGGCTACACGACCTACAGCCCGACGTTCACGGCGCCCACCACGACCGACGGCAAGACCGCGGCGACGACGACCCCGTCGCGCCCGTCGGCCTCCCGCGCCCCGGCGTCGCAGCCGGCCCAGGTGGGCCCGAAGGCCGTCTACGCCCTGGCGGACCACCCGTTCCTGAAGCCGAACATCGGCGCGAACACGATCGGCGGCTGCCCGCTGCCGGGCATGGACTACTCGCCGGCGGGCCAGGACAGGTTCCTGCGCGCCGCCCTGCCGTGCATCGAGAACATGTGGAAGCCCGCGCTGCAGGCGGCGAACCTGCCGTACCAGCCCGTCGAGCTGCACATCGTCACCGAGACCATGCAGTACCCGTGCGGCACGGTGCGCCCCGACCAGACCGCCCGCTACTGCCAGGGCGGCATCTACTGGACGGCGAACGCCTACGCCGCCGAGCGCAACCCGAACAACCCGAACCACCCCGGCAAGTACCTGGGCCAGCTGTCCCACGAGTACGGCCACCACCTGCAGTGGCTCACCGGAATGCTCAAAGCCTCGGACCGCGCGCAGTACGACGCGGGAGGGTGGGATACTCCGAAGGGCCTCGACCTGAACCGCCGGATGGAGCTGCAAGCCACCTGTTTCGGAGGTATGACCCTGGCCCCGCTCTCGCGCGGAGCGGTGCCGATGGACGTCATCCGGGTGGGTCTGACCGACGCGGGCAACCGGGGCGACTACGACATCTACCCGACGAAGGACCACGGGACGCCGCAGAACAACGCGGCCTGGGTGGACCGCGGCTACCGGTCCAACAAGGCCTCGGACTGCAACACGTGGGCCGCCGACCCGGGATCGGTCTCCTAGAAAGGGCGATACGTGACCCAACCGGCCAAGAACAACCCGGTGGTGCTCGGGGCAGTCTTCGTGCTGGTGGTGACCTTCGTCCTCGGGATCGGTCAGCTGAGCCGTCCCAGACTCGTGGCGGGCCACGCCCTGGCGAGCTCGCGCCCGGCCCCGTCGGCCTCGACCCCGCCGTCGGCCCCGATCCGGCCGCGCGCGGTCTACCGCCTGGCGGACCACCCGGTGCTCGTCACGCCGGCGTCGCTGGCGCCGCAGACCTGCGCCCTGCCGCCGTTCGGCGTCTCGGACCAGCAGCTGGCCGCCTACTACGCGGCGGGCGTCGACTGCCTGGACGCGGCCTGGGCGCCGTTGCTCGCGACCGCGAACCTGCCGTTCGACAAGCCGGTGCTGGACGCGTCGGCCGAGCTGAAGGACGGCCCGTGCGGTGCCGCCCCGGAGTCGGACCACGCGGTGGCCTACTACTGCGGCCGCAACCGGACGATCTACATGCCCACGTCCCGCCTGCGCGACAACGGCGGCGGTGACGCCCCGGCCACGCACCTGGCGACGCTGGCCCACGAGTACGGCCACCACGTGCAGGCGCTGACGGGCATGCTGCGGGCGGCGGACCTGAAGATCAGCGAGGCGGGCGAGCGGACGCAGGCGGGCCTCGAGATGTCGCGCCGGATCGAGCTGCAGGCCAACTGCTTCGCGGGCATGTTCCTCGCGAGCGCGGCGGGCCGGGGCTCGGTGCCGCAGAGCCTCGCCAGGCAGGCGCAGGAGGACTTCCGGTACGCGATCGAGGAGACGCCGGAGAACAACGCGCACGGGTCGGCGGCGAACCAGGCCCGGTGGGCGACGGCGGGCTTCCAGGCCAACTCGACGGCGTCCTGCAACACCTTCGCGGCGCCCGCGCCGGAGGTCGGTTAGCTCAGGCCGGCCCGCTCGTCGACGAACCGGGTGGGCGTGCCGAGGAACAGGCGGGCGTCGGACACCGGCCCGTAGGCGAGGTTCAGCGTGGTGAGCAGGTAGTTCCAGCCGCCGTCACGGGAACGCTGCCAGCGGTGGTCGAGCTGCCACCGCACCCACTGCCCGCGTTCCAGCCGCGCGGGTGAGGGCCGGTCCCGCCGCTGCGGCGGGGCGAACAGGGTGTTCTGCAGCTGCACGGACAGCACCCCGTCGTCCTCGCGCAGCACCAGCGCGAGCCGGTCCACCTCGGACTTCTCGGCGGACCAGGCGGGCCGGAAGCCGTCCCGCTCGTGCAGGCGCGCCTCGTGGACGGCGGGCCGCAGGTGGGGCAGGACGAACCCCGCGGGCACCGAGCCGGGGAGACCCGGCCCGCCCCGCTCCGGCCTGACCCACTCGGTCCTGACCCACTGCACGACGACGTCCACCCCGACAGGGAACCAAACCGGGGCCCGGCCGGGCTACCCGATTCGCGGGAGCACCACCCGGAACACCGCCCCGGCGGCAGACGGCTCGCAGGTCAGCTCGCCGCTGTGGGCGCGCACGACGCCGCGGGCGATGGCGAGGCCGAGACCGGACCCGCCGGACCGCCGGTCGCGGGCGTCGTCCAGCCGGACCAGCCGGTCGAAGATCCGCTCCCGTTCGCCGTCGGGCACCCCGGGGCCGTTGTCGGTCACGGTGAACCCCGCCGGGTCGACGCGGATGCGCACGGTGCCCTGCGGGCCGCTCGCCTGCCGGGCGTTGTCGACCAGGTTCGCGAGCACCTGGGCCAGCCGCTGCCCGTCGCCCACGACGGTCACCGGCACGCCCTCGGCGGTGATGTCGAAGTCGGGTGCCACGTACCGGGTCCTCGCGACCTCGGCCTGGGCGAGCCCCAGCAGGTCGACGGTCTCGCGCTGCATCTCGTACCCGGCGTCGAGCTGGGCCAGGGCCAGCAGGTCGTCCACCAGCCGCCCGGCCCGGCGGGCCTCGCGCACCAGCAGGAACGACATCTGGTCGCGGTCGGGCGAGTCGACGGGCGCGGACACCAGCGCCTCGGCCACCGCCTGCACCCCGGTGATCGGTGTGCGCAGCTCGTGGGCGGCGTCGGCGACGAACCGCCGGGTGCGCTGCTCGGAGCCCTCCAGGGAGTCGAGCATCCCGTCGAAGGCGGCCGCCGTGCGGCCGAGCTCGGTGTCGGTGCGGGACGGGTTCAGCCGCCCGCCCCGGTGGCCGGCGGCGATCGCCTGCGCCAGCGACGTCATGGCGTCGAGCGGAGCCAGGGCCCGCCGGACGACGAGGATCATCATCAGCCCGGTGAGCGCGATCGCCCCGAGTCCCAGCAGCACCAGCAGCTTCCGCAGCCGGAGCTGGGCCTGCGAGATCGCCTCGGTGTCGGCGTAGAAGGAGAACTTGTTGCCGTTGATGGTGCGGTTCTTGCGCTGGTACTGCTGACCGTCCTCGGGCACCTCGCCGATCACCGACCCGGTGGGCAGCTCGACGGTGACGCGGATGTTCCGCTTGGACAGCTGCCGCACGACGTCGCGCGGCGGTGTCCCCCGCACCAGCGCCGTGATGGCGCGCGTCTCGGTGTCGCGCAGCACCCCGTCGACGTCGCGGGACGACTGCGTGGCGAACGTGCGGTCGACCGCGATGACCAGGGCCACCAGCACGAGGAAGAGCACGAGCAGCACCGACACGGCGACCCGGCGGCGCAGTGAGACGGTGCGGAGGTTCATTCGTCGGCCCGCAGCACGTACCCGAGTCCGCGCACGGTGTGCACGAGGCGCGGGCCGTGCTCCTCGATCTTGCGGCGCACCGCGCTGATGTGGACCTCGACCAGGTTGGGGTCGTAGTCCTCGTAGCCCCACACGGCGGTGAGGATCTGCGTCTTGGACACGACCCGCCCGCGCTGGGCGGCGAGGTAGACGAGCAGCCGCAGTTCGGTGGCGGTCAGCTCGATCGCCCGGTCGGCGCGCATCACCACACCGGCGTCGGCGTCGACGACGAGGTCGCCGACCTGCACGGTGGACGGCGTGCGGCCGAGCCGGCGCAGCACGGCGGACACCCGTGCGACGAGCTCGGCGAGCACGAACGGCTTGCCCACGTAGTCGTCGGCGCCGCCGGACAGGCCGCGCAGCCGGTCGGGCACGCCGTCGCGGGCGGTCAGCATGACCACCCCCGCGCCGGACGAGCGCCGGATGACCTCGAGCAGCTGGAAGCCGTCGCGGCCGGGCAGCATGACGTCGAGGACCACCAGGTCGGGCCGGAAGCGGCCGAGGTCGGCCTCCAGCTGGCGCCCGTCGAGGCGGTGCTGCACCTCGTACCCGGACTCGCGCAGCGCGGACGACACCGCGGCACCGATGGCCTCGGCGTCCTCGATCACCAACACCCTGGCGGACACGCCCCCATTCTGCTGATCATCCGGGCCGCGGGCGACTCGCCTTCAGCTCGTCCTCAGATTGAGGGCGCACCCTGGTCCCATGTCGAAGAAATCAGCGTGGGCCGGCGCCATCGTCGCGGCCGTCGGTCTCACCGTCGGCGGCATCGCGGTCGCGACCGCGGCCGAGGGCCCCGGCGGTCCTGCGGCGGCATTCGCCGAGCGCCACCCCGGCGGCGGTCCCGGCAAGCCGGGCCACGGGGACAAGGCGAAGCTCAAGGACAGCACTCTCGTGGTCGGACGCGTGAAGTCGGTCGAGTCCGGCAAGCTCACGATCACCAAGGACGACGGCAGCGAGGTGTCGTTGACCACGGACGGCTCCACGAAGCTGCGGGGCGGCGACGTCGCCGGGCTCAAGACCGACCAGCGCGTGACCGTGCGCGTGAAGGACGGCAAGGCGCTGAACGTGGCGCTGGCGAAGGCGAACGAGCGCGGCACGATCAAGGACGTCAACGGCAACAACGCGACGTTGGTGCAGGTCGACGGCCTGCAGACGCCGCTCGACCTGTCGTCGGTGAGCGAGAAGCCGAAGAACGGCGACTTGGTCGCCGTGACCGGCACGGTGTCCGACGGCAAGACCATCAAGGTCGACAAGGTGAAGCAGCTGCCCAAGTAAACCTGGGCTCCACGCGGGCCGCCGCGTCTGCGAACATCGCAGTGTGGCGGTTCCGCGAAGCCCGAACAGATGGGTGTTCATCCTGCTGGTCGTCGGACTGGTCGGGATCGGGGTCGCGGTCGCGCTCCTGGTGCCCGCGAAGGTCCTCGGCGCCGCCGAGCCGCCCGCACCGGTGGCCGCGACCGTCGTCGAGACCGGCGCGTGCGGCCAAGGCATGGACACCGTCGAGTGGGACGCGGGCGGCGAGAAGAAGAAGGCCAAGCTGGACGGCTGCGGCCACGGCAAGGGCGAGACCGTCCAGATCGTCGCGACGGGCTCGGACATGGTGTCGTCCTTCGCGTCCGTCCCGACCGGACCGCCGGTGTCGAGCCGCCTCACCGCGCTGCTGCTGTGCCTGGCGGCGCTGGCGGGCGGCTTCTACGCGTTCCTGTTCCGGTACGCGCCGCTGCGCGCCCCGGCCGTGCTGCCGGTGCGCGGGACCGCGGGCGGTGCCGGGACGGCGCCCACGAGCTGAGCGCCACTAGTCCCCGGCGGGGGTCACCTTCTTGACGTAGAGCAGCCGGTCGCCCGGCTCGATCGCGTCGGCCTCGGGGGCGTCGACCCGGAACAGCTTCCCGCCGCGCACCACGCCCAGCACTATGTCGGACAGGTGCCGCGGCGACCCGCCCACCTCGCTCGTCTCGACGTCGCGTTCCGCGATCGCGAGACCCGCGTCCGGGGTGAGCAGGTCCTCGACCATCGCGACCACGGTCGGCGTCGCGGTGGCCATGCCGAGCAGGCGGCCCGCCGTCTCCGACGACACGACGACCGAGTCGGCACCGGACTGCTTGAGCAGGTGCTCGTTCTCGCGTTCCCGCACCGACGCGACGATCTGCGCCTTGGGGGCGAGCTCGCGGGCGGTGAGGGTGATCAGCACGGCCGTGTCGTCCCGGTTGGGGGCGACGACGATCGCGCGCGCCCGAGCCGCACCGGCGACCCTCAGCACGTCGTTGCGCGTGCCCGATCCGTGCACGGTCACGAGCCCGATGGCGGACGCGGCGTCGAGAGACTCCTGCACGGTGTCCACGACGACGATGGAGCCGGGCTCGACCCCGTCGCCGAGCAGTGCCGCGACCGCGGACCGTCCCTTGGTGCCGTAACCCACGACCACGACGTGGTCCCGCACGACCCGCCTCCACTTCTGAATGCGCAACGCCTGACGGGAGCGCTCGGTGAGAACTTCGAGTGTCGTGCCGACCAGCACGATCAGGAACAGCACCCGCAACGGCGTGATGACCAGGACGTTGACCAGCCGCGCCGACGACGACGCGGGCGTGATGTCGCCGTAGCCGGTCGTCGAGAGCGACACCGTCGCGTAGTAGAACGAGTCGAGGAGCGAGACGCCGTCCTCGTTGACGTCGCGGTAGCCGTCGCGGTCCAGGTAGACGATGAGCACCGCGAGCATGAGCGCCGCCATCGCGCCGATGACGCGCTTGAGGATGGCCCGGACGGGGCTCTGCACCTGGTCCGGCATCTTGATCACGCCGACGAGCGAGTGCGACGCTTCGTCCGACAGGCTCATCGAGTAGTCCTCTTCGCGATATCCGCTCGGGCGAGCATCCGCCACAGGTGGGCGGCCGCCTCCGCGCCCTTGAGGAGCAACGGCACCACCACGCGCTCGTTCGGCGCGTGGACGCGATCATCCGGCAAGGTCGCGCCGAGGTAGACGAGGGGGACCCCGAGCAGTGCCTGCAGCACAGCCGCGGGCCCGGACCCGCCGGCCCGCGCGAACCGCACCGGCTGGTCGAACGCGAGCTCCAGGGCCTCCCGCACGGTGGCGTTGGCCGGGTGTTCGGGGCTGATCGCGTACGGCGGGACGCCGGTGCCGCGGAAGTTGACCTCCGCCCGGATGCCCGCGGGCGTGTGCCGCGCGACGAACTCCGCGAGCTGCTCCTGCACCTTCGCCGGGTCCTGGTCGGGCACGAGCCGGAAGCTGATCTTCGCGGTGGCCGACGCCGGGATGATCGTCTTGAGGCCGGGGCCGGTGTAGCCGCTGTGCAGGCCGTTGACCTCGGCGGTGGGCCGCACCCAGATCCGTTCCAGAGTGGAGTAACCGGGCTCGCCGTGCGTTGCCTGCGCGCCACCGCCGTTGTGGGCGAGCCAGCTGCGTTCGTCGAAGGGCAGCGCGGCGTAGTCGGCGCGTTCCTGCGCCGTCGGTTCGCGCACGTCGTCGTAGAAGCCGTCGAGCTGGATGCGGCCCTCGTCGTCGTGCAGCGCGGCGACGAGTTTCGCGAGCGCCGTCGCGGGGTTGGGAATCGCGCCGCCCGCCCGTCCGGAATGGACGTCGTCGGTGCCGCCGAAGAACATGATCTCGCCGCCGAGAACACCGCGTTGCCCGGTGTTCACCGTGGGGGCGTCGCGTTCGTGCAACGAGGTGTCGGTGAACACCACGAGATCGCACGCGAGCGCATTTCCATGATCGTCGAGCAACTTTCCCAGATGCGGCGATCCTGATTCCTCTTCACCCTCGATGAAGAGTTTCACGGTGACGCTCGGCGCATTTTGTCCGGTTGCGGCCAAATGCGCTTTCATCCCGAGCAGGTGCATGGCGACCTGCCCCTTGTCGTCGCTCGCACCCCGCCCGAGGATCTCCTCGCCCCGGACCACGGGCTCGAACGGCGGGTGGTGCCACCGTTCGACGGGATCGACGGGCTGCACGTCGTGGTGCCCGTACACGAGCACGACGGGCGCCGCCGGATCGTCCGAGGGCCAGCACGCGAACACCGCCGGGAGCGCCGGCCCGTCGTCCCAGATCTCGACCTCGGGCCAGCCATCGCCGCGCAGCCGGCCGGCCAGCCACTCGGCGGATCTGCGCACGTCACCGTGGTGACCAGGATCAACACCGATGCTCGGGATCCTGATCCACTCCAGGAGCCCGGCCACGAAGGAGTCGCTCAACGCGGCCACAGCGGCGCGTTCGGGATGACGAGAATCACCTGCCACGCCCGTGGACAATAGGCCAGCCCGATCTCGCCTACGCCGCGTAGGCATGACAGGGTGACGCCATGGAACCGAACCGTTCCCGTACGCGGTCGGCGCTGGCGCTCGCCGCACTGCTCGGCCTGGCAGGAGCGACCCACTTCAGCAGGCCGAAGTACTACGACGCGATCGTCCCGCGATCCCTGCCCGGCACCCCGAGGCAGTGGACCTACGCGTCGGGCGCGGCAGAACTGGCAGTCGCAGTGGCGGTGGCCACTCCGCGCACCCGCAGGCAGGGCGCACTGGCCGCCGCGGCGTTGTTCGTCGCGGTGTTCCCGGCAAACGTGAAAATGGCTCTGGACTTCCGCCAGAAGTCGCCAAAGGCCCGCGCACTGGCGTATGGTCGCCTGCCTCTGCAGATCCCACTGGTGGCCTGGGCCTGGAAAGTGGCCAAAGCCGCCCCATGACAACCCTGGGTAATCCTTAACCAAGTATCCCCCAAACGCTGTCATTTTCCGCGCGAGGAACCCTAGGATGCGCCCTGTGCACACGCTTCTTCAGCGCGCCGCAACCGCGCTCGGCTGGAACGGAGTCGTCGTCCCCGACGTCTCCGTGCTCGGCCAGCAGGTCTCCGCGGTGGTGCGCCTGCTGCCCGACGTGCACGAGTGGAGAACGGCCAACGGCTGGCCCCCGAGAGCCGACCCGTCGTGGTTCCGCTCGTGGTTCGAGCCGGAGGCCCACGACCGCCTGCCCGTCGCCGCCGTGGAGCTGGTCGGCGTGCTGGTCAGCGAGTCGACCACCGACCGCGCCCTCCAGTCGTGCGGAACCTTGCTGACCCTCGCGCCGTGCGCGGTGATGCTGCCGCGAACCGAGTCGTCACAGGCCTGGTCGTACATCGAGCTCGACTACTACGGCATCGGCGTGGTCGTCGGAGACGAGTCGACGGCCGAGCTGATGGTGCCGCCGGAGGACCGCTCGCCCGAGTTCGGGCCTTCGCTGTTCGGGCGGTGGCTGCTCGAGGTGCTTTATGAGCGGGTTTTGAAGGCTTCCCATGCGCCGGCTGGGGCTTGAGGGTTTCGTTTTGCCGGTGGATTTGCTGGTGGTGCGCGGGTGGGGGCTCGGCCGCGTGGTGTGAGTTGGTCCGGCTGGGGGCGTCGCCTTCTGGCGTGCGGGCTTGGGCCGCGCCGCGCCAGCCCACTGCCGCGTCACTCCACCGCCGTCCTAGGCCACCGCCGCGCCAGGCCACGGCCGCGTCACCTCACCGCCGCGCTACCCCAGCCCGCTGCCGCGCCGCTCCACCGCCGCGCCACCTCACCGCCGCCCCAGGCCACTGCCGCGCCGCCTCACCGCCGCCCCAGGCCACTGCCGCGCCGCCTCACCGCCGCGCTACCCCAGCCCGCTGCCGCGCCCCTGCCGTGCCCGACCGGCCGCGCCGCCCCTGCCGTGCTGTTCGCGAGGCCTCCGCCTGGCTGCGGGGCAGCCTGTTTCTCCTGCGGTGACGGGCCCTCCAGCGGTGGCAGCCCGCTCCAGCAACGTCTTGGTCCTCCTGCGGCGCCGACAGCCGCAGTCCGAAGTGGCGACAGCCGCAGTCTCACCCTGTCCGGCACCGTCCGGAGGCTCTGGCGGCGTCTGAGCGCCGAAGGCCGACTACCCACCCGGTGCGGCGCATGGTCCGCAGCTCGACGCGGTCCGCACCTCGAGGCGGTCGTCCGCGCCGGGAGCCCGCTGCTGCCCCCGCGCTCTTCCTTGTCACGCAACGATCGAAAACCGTTGTGGGTTCCCGGCTGTCCACAGGCTACCCACAACCGGAAACCCGCAGGTCAGGAAGCAGCAGCCTGTGGACAACTCGCGATCATGACTCCACCGACCTGATCAGGTCCCTCAGGCCCTGCTCGTCGAGCAGGTCCGCCGGACGCACCGTGTGGTCGTGCCGGACGTAGTGGAACGCGGCGCGGACGCGGTCCAGTGGCTCGCCCGTCAGGGCCGCCCAGGCCAGGCGGTAGGCGGCCAGCTGCACCGACAGCGCCGGGAGGGCCGCGGAGTCCGGGACCGCGCCCGTCTTCCAGTCCACCACCGTCCAGCCGTCGGGGTCCCGGTAGACGGCGTCCATGCGGCCCCGGACGGAGATGCCGTCGAACTCCGCCTCGAACGGCACCTCCACGTCGTGCGGGGTGCGGTTGGCCCAGGTGCTCGTCAGGAACGACTCCTTCAGGCGGTCCAGGTCGGCGTCCGGGGCCGCGTCGGCGTCGCCTGCGCCTGGGAGTTCGTCCAGGTCCAGCAGGCGGGTGGCGCCGAAGCGGTTTTCCAGCCACGTGTGGAACGCCGTGCCCCGGCGGGCCAGCGGGTTCGGGGGGAACGGGAGTGGGCGGCGCAGGCGGCGGGCCAGGTGGTCCGGGTCCTTCGCCAGTTCGACCAGCTGGGAGACGGACAGGTGGTCCGGCAGCAGGACCTGTTCGCGGCGGTTCTGGGACGCCGCCCGTTCGGCGAGCAGGACGTCGACGTCCTTCGCCCAGCCCTCCGGGTCGTCGTCCTCCGGCATCTCCGGGTCGTCCGGGACGACGTCGTCGGGCAGGGGTTCCGGCTCCGGCGGGAAGTCGTCGTCCGGGGGCTCGTCCTGCGGTGGCGGGTAGTCGTCGTCGTCCTCCGCCGCGGCGGGTTCGGGGGTGTCGAAGATCAGCGGCAGTGGTTCCGGTGGGGTGTTGCGCAGCGTGTCGAGGGCAGCGAGCACCAGTTCGGCGCCTTCGACCACGGCGTCGCGGCGTTTGCCCAGCGGGTCCGCGGGCCAGAGGCGGGATTTCACGTCCTCGGCCAGCGGGTTGGGGGTGTCCGGTTCCGGTTCGGGGGCCCAGGCCGAGATGTCGCCCGGGGCGGGGTCTCGTTGCAGGACCTCGTGCATCTCGCGCAGGAAGACCGACGGGCCCTTCGGCTTCTCGCCCGCCTCGCCCCACCAGTGGCCCGACATCAGCAGGCTGTGTTCGGCCCTGGTGACGCCGACGTAGAAGAGGCGCCGCTCCTCGACCAGGCGGCGGTCCTCGAACTCCTCGGCGTGGAGGGTGAGGGCCTCGTCGACCTCCTTGCGGTTGTAGCCGGCGGACAGCTTCAGGTCCGGCAGGTCGGCCGAGTCGCCGCGCAGGGGTGCGGGGAGTTCGGTCACGGACTTGAGCCAGCACGACGACTTCTTGCGGCCCGGGAACACGTCGCGCACCAGGTGCGGCAGCGCGACGATGTGCCACTCCAGGCCCTTGGCCGAGTGCACGGTGAGGATCTGCACGCGGTCTTCGGCGACTTCGACCTCGCCGGGTTCGAGGCCGTCCTCGGCGTGTTCGGCGGTGTAGAGGTAGTCGAGCAGCGACGGCAGGGTCGCGGACGGCGAGGCGGCGGCGAAGTCCATGACGACGTCGGAGAACGCGTCGAGGTGGGCGCGGCCGACCATGCCGGGGCGGGACATCGACTCGATGTCGAGCAGCAGGGTGCGTTCGACGTCGGCGACGAGTTCGGGCAGCGGCTGGTCGAGCCTGCGGCGCAGCGCCGCCAGTTCGCCGCCCAGGCGCCGGATGCGGCGGTAGCCGTCGGTGGAGTAGGCGTCGGGGTCGCCGGGGTCGTCCACGGCGTCGGCGAGGCCCGCCTGTTCGGCGTGTTCGCCGGGCAGGGCGTCGGCGAGGACGAGGAGCGGGTCGTCCACGACGGACTGTCGCGGTGCGACGCCGGCGAGTTCGCGGGCGCGGGACCACAGGGCGGCGAGGTCGACGGCGGCGAGTCGCCAGCGCGAGCCGGTCAGCAGGCGTGCGGCGGCGGTGCCCGCGAGGGGGTCGACGAGGACGCGCAGCGCCGACACCAGGTCGCGGACCTCGGGTTCGTCGAGCAGGCCGCCGAGGCCGACGACCTCGACGGGGAGTCCGCGTTCGCGCAGTGCGGCGGCGATGGCGGCCATGTCCGAGCGGCGGCGCACCAGCACGGCGGCGGTCGGGGGCGCGCCTTCGGCGTCGAGGTGGGCTTCCCACTGCGCCGCGACGTTGTCCGCCAGCCAGTCGAGTTCCTGGCGGATGTCCTCGTGCAGCGCGAGGCGCACGTCGCCCGGTCCTGCTCCGGGGCGGGCGCGCAGTTCTTCGACGTCGAGGCCGGCTTCGCGCAGCGGCAGCGAGACGGCGTTGGCGAGTTCCAGGACCTCGGGCGGGTTGCGGAAGCTGGTCAGGAGCCCGAACTTGAGGGTGGGCGGGAAGTCGTCGGCGAAGCGCGGCAGGTTCGCGGCCGATGCGCCGCGCCAGCCGTAGATGGCCTGGGCGGGGTCGCCGACCGACGTGACGGGCATCGCCTCGCCGAGGCCGAAGAGCGAGCGCAGCAGCACGCGCTGGGCGTGGCCGGTGTCCTGGTACTCGTCGAGGAGGACGGCGCCGTACCGCTCGCGTTCGCCGTCCGACACCTCCGGGAACGCGGCGAGCTGTGCCGCCAGGGACATCTGGTCGGCGAAGTCGAGTGCGGCCTCCTTGCGCTTGCGCTGCTGGTAGGCGTCGAGCAACGGCAGCAGTGCGACCCGCAGTCGTTGTGCGGCAACGATGTCGCGGAGCTTCTCCGGCAACGCGTCGCGCTGCCGGGGCGCTTTGGGGGCGTTCTCGACGAGTGCGCAGAACTCGAGGGCGTGCGCCTCCAGCTGGTCCGGCGTGACCAGGTGCTCGCCCAGTTCGCCGGCGAGCGACAGCAGGTAGCCGGTGATGGTCGCCGGCACCTTGTCGGTGTCGAGGTCGCGGGCCCAGGTGGCCACGACGCGGTGGGCGAGCTGCCACGACGCCGTCTCGGTCAGCAGCCGCACGCCGGGTTCGACGGGCAGGCGCAGGCCGTGTTCGGTGACCAGGCGGCCCGCGTACGCGTGGTAGGTGAGGACCACGGGTTCGCCGGTCAGCACCGACATCTTGCGTTCGCCGCTCGGGTCGAGCTCGTCCAGCAGCGGCGATCCCGCGAGCCTGCGCAGGCGGGCCCGCACGCGGTCGGCGAGCTGCCGGGCGGCTTTGCGGGTGAACGTGAGGCCGAGCACGCGGTCGGGTTGCACGAGGCCGTTGGCGACCAGCCACACGACGCGGGCGGCCATGGTCTCGGTCTTGCCCGCGCCCGCTCCCGCCACGACCAGCGCGGGCTGGGCGGGTGCGGCGATCACCTCGGCCTGCTCGGGGGTGGGTTTGTTCAGCCCGAGCGCCTCAGCGATCTCGAACGGGCTGACGGTCACCTGTACATCTTCCTATCCGCACTTCGTGCGCCCGCAGCACCCGGGCTGGTGTGTCCGCCGACCGGTTGCCCGCACGGAACGTGCAGGTCAGCGACCACCTATTCGCTCACCTGCCGCCCGGAGGGGTGGACCGGGCAGGTCGTGCGCGCCGGGCAGCGGTCGCAGTCGGCGTTCTCCCGCGCCGTGTAGCCCGGCCCGAGGACCGACTCGGCGGCTCCCTGGACGACTTCCAGCCAGGCGCGGACGCCTTGTTCGTCCAGCGGTGCCTGGGTGCGTTCGACGGCTCCTGTCTTCTTGTCCTCCTTGGCGACGTAGAGCAACCGGGCTCCTCCCGGCTCTGTTCCCAGCCCGATGTGCGTGAAGCCGCCCAGGGACGACGCGAGCTGGTAGACGGCCAGCTGCGGGTGTTCCTGGGACGCCTCGCGGGAGACGGGGCTCTTGCCGGTCTTGAGGTCGATCACGACGGGGCGGCCGTCCTCGTCGTGTTCGAGGCGGTCGACCCGGCCGCGGACCTGGAGCCACGGGCCGCCGTCGCGCTTGGGGACGTCGACGACCATCTCCTCCTCGACCGCGACCTGGGTGAGCTGGCCGCGGCTCAGGGTGAGCCAGGCGAGGAACGTGTCGAGCATCTTCTCCACGCGCAGCCGCTCGCGGCGGGAGAACCACGGTGCGCCCGCGTCGACGGCTGCCCACGCCTCGTCGAGCTTCGCCCGCAGCTGGGCCGAGTCCGCGCCCGACGCGGCCGCCTGGGCCAGTGCGTGGACGAGCGTGCCGGTGACCGACGCGAGCTCGGCCGGGTCCTGGCCGCCGTGCCGCTCGACGACCCAGCGCAGCGGGCACTTGGTGATCACCTCGATCGTCGACGGCGTCACGCTGACCTTCTGCTCTTCCGTCCACAGTGGAGCGTCGATCGACACGTCCGCCAGGCCGTACCAGGACTCCGGGTGCGCGCCGGGCACGCCGGCTTCGGCCAGCCGGGCCAGCTGGGCGGCGGCGCGGGAGCGGCGGACGGGGTCCTCGGAGTCCGAGCACACCACCCGGCGCAGCTCGCCGACGAGCTCGCCCAGCACCAGACCGCGTTGCGGGCGGTGCAGCTTGCGCTCGTCCTCGGCGGACGACTCGATCTCGTCGAGGAACCGCGACGGTTGCTCGTCCTCCCCGCGGACCGCGCTGATCAGCAGCTTCGACCGCGCGCGTGAGGCGGCGACGAGCAGCAGGCGGCGTTCCTCGGCCAGGATCGGCGCCACGGCGGACACCGACGGTTCCAGGCCCGCCAGCACGTCCACCATGCGTTCGACGCCGAGGACGGTGCCGCGCAGCCGCAGGTCGGGCCAGCTGCCCTCCTGCACGCCCGGTACGGCGACGACCTCCCACTCGCGCCCGGCCGCCGAGTGGGCGGTGAGCACCGAGACCGCCTCGCCGACGGGGGCCGACGCGGCGAGCGTGTCGCCCACGATCCGCTGCGACTCCAGGTAGTCCGCGAACCCGGCCACCCCGGAGCCCGGCAACCGGTCGACGTACTTCGCCGCCGCCTCGAACAGCGCCACGATCGCGTCGAGGTCGCGGTCCGCCTGCATGCCGGGCATCCCGCGCCGCGACGACTGCGCCACCCACCTGTCCTGCAGCCCGGTGGCCGTCCACAGGTCCCACAGCACGACCTCGACGGACTTGCCGTCGGCGATCGCCTTGCGCGCCAGCGACAGCAGGTGCGCGATCCGCCGGGCGGGCAACGACTCCGCGTCCTCGAGCGCCGCCAGCCGGTCCGCGGTCTCGACGACCTCGACGAGCAGCTCCCCGCTCGGCCGGTCGCCGCCCGCGGCCATCTCCAGCCGCCGCAGGCCGCGCCGCAGCCGCCGCAGCGCCAGCGGGTCCGCGCCGCCGAAGGACGACGACAGCAGCATCGCCGCCGTGTCCTCGTCCAGCGACCCCGGTGCCGCGGCGGCGCGCACCAGGGCGAGCAGGGGACGCACGGAAGGCTGCTGCGCCAACGGCAACTCGTCCGACGCCACCGCGACCGGCACCCCGGCGGCGAGCAGGGCTCGTTGCAGCACCGGCAGGGACAGCGTGGCCGACCGCACCACGACGGCCATCTGCGACCACGGCACCTCGTCGGCCAGGTGCGAGCGGCGCAGCTGGTCGGCCACCCACGTGGCCTCCTGCGCGGACGACGCGAGCAGCCGCACCTGCACGGACCCTTCGCCCTCGACCGGCTCGACCGCGCGGGCGGGCGAGGCTCCCGGCAGGCGGGAGGCCAGCCGCGCGACCGCGTCCCGGATCTCCGGCAGCATCCGGTGGGACTGCCGCAGCACGACGGTCTCGCCCGCGACGTCGCGCAGGATCTCCGGGTCGGCGCCGCGGAACGTGAAGATCGCCTGGTCCGGGTCGCCCGCCAGCACGAACCGGCCCGCCGCCGACCCGAGCGAGCTGATCAGCGAGTACTGCATCGGATCAAGGTGCTGGGCGTCGTCGACGAACAGGTGCCGGACGCGACGCCGTTCGCCGAACAGCAGCTCCTCGTCGTTGACGAACGCCGCGTACGCCGACGACACCAGTTCGGCCGCGTCGTAGGCGGGGGCGTACGCCGTGGCGGAGTCCATGCCGGACAACAGGTTCACGGCTTCGTACTGCGCCCCGAACCGGCCGGCCGCCACCCACTCGTCGCGGCCGTGCTGCTCGCCGAGCTCGATCAGGTCCTCCGGCCCCAGGCCGCGTTCGGCGGCCCGCAGCAGCAGGTCGCGCAGCTCGTGCGCGAACCCCGGCAGCTCGAGCGCGGGCCGCAGCCGCTCGGGCCACTTCAGGGCGCCGGACTCGACGTCGCCGGCGAGCAGTTCGCGCACCATCGCGTCCTGGTCCGGCCCGGACAGCAGCCGCGGCGGCGGCTCGCCCAGCAGCACGGCCTGGTTGCGCAGCACCGCGAACGCGTACGAGTGGACCGTGCGCACCAGCGGCTCGCGGATCGCGGGCAGGTGGCCGGTGAGCAGCCTCGTGATGTGTGCGCGCAACGCCGCGGACGCACGCCTGTTGGCCGTCAGGACCAGCACGCTCTCCGGGTCGGCGCCCTGCTCCAGCACGACGTGCGCGGCCAGTTCGGCGAGCAGTGTCGTCTTGCCGGTGCCGGGGCCGCCCAGCACCCGCAGGAATCCCTCGTGCGCGAAGACGCTCTGGGCAGCCGGGTCCCACCGGGGACGCGGGCGCGTCTCCGGTTTCCTGCGGACCAGCTGGGGTGGAAGTGCCACGTCCCGATTTCACCACGCTGCACCGACAAGATCAGCGACGTCCGCCGGACGGAGCAGCGGTCCACACTGGGGCGAAAGGGGTGCCGAACAGTCCGTTCGAGTCCGATTGTGAGCTGCGTCACTACGAACTAGCGGCCGGACACGCCCTCCAGGAACTCCCCCGGCGTCGCGGGCTCGCCGAAGTACGACCCGGTGCCGAAGTCCGCTCCCGCGGCGCACCACCACCGGGCGTGCTCCTCGCTCGAGATGCCGTCGACCGCGACCGTCACGCCCGCCTCGCGCATCAACGGCAGCAACGCCGTCACGTACGGGGACCGGCGCTCGACCAGCGGCGGCGCCACCCGCACCGACCTCACCGGCAGCTCCGCCACCGCGGCCGGGTCGAGCGGCCCCAGCCCGAAGTTGTCGAGTCCCATGTGGACACCCATGCCCGCGAGCGTCGACAGGTTGTCCGCGGCGTCGGCCAGCGGCACCACCTCGGCGGGCATGCTGAGCGCGAGCCCGCGGGCGTCGAGACCGGACTTCTCCAGCACCCGCACCACGCGCGACACGAGGTCGGCGTCGGTGGCCTGGTGCGGGGTGAGGCGCGCGACCAGCGACCTCTCGAACCGGCCGCGCCGGCGCCACCACGACGACTGGCCGCCCGCGACCTCGAGCAGCCACTCGCCCAGCGGCAGCACCAGTCCCGTCGACTCCGCGAGGCCCGCGCACCGGTCGTGGCCGAGCACGCCGAACCCGGGCCGGTCCCAGTGCAGCAACGCCTCCACGCCGCTCACCTCGCCGTCGGCCAGCCGCACGATCGGCCGGTATCGCGCGGTGACCTCACCGTTCTCCCACGCCTGCGGCATCGTCACGGCGAGCAGGTCCTCGCGCCGGTCCGCGGCGTCCTGGCCGGGGTGGAAGACCTCCCACTGGCCGCGCCTGCGGACCTTGGCCCTGCGCAGCGCCGTGTCGGCCGCGCGCAGCAGGTCGACGGGTTCCGCGTCCTGCTCCGGCCGGTGCACCACGCCCGCGCTCATCGACACCGCGAGCCCGTGACCGTCCACGTAGGCCGGTTCGAGCAGGTCGTCGTTGATGCTCTTCACGATGGCGCCGATGGTGGGCGTGGCGGCGGTGTTCTCGATGAGGACGCCGAACTCGTCGCCGTCGAACCGGGCGATCATGCCCTTCTCCCCGGCCAGCAGCACCCGCAGCCGCTGCGCGACGTGCTGCAGCAGCCGCTCGGCGATCCGCGCGCCGAAGGTGTTGCTCAGCATGCCGAACGCGTCGACGTCGAGGTGCAGGACGGTGATGCCGTGCTCCGGGTCCGCCTTGCGCAGCGCGGTCTCCAGCTGGGTGGTGAAGAACTGGCGGTTCGGCAGCCCGGTGAGCACGTCGTGCAGCGACTGGCGCTGCAGCTCGTTCTGCAGCAGCTCCAGCTCGGTGCCGTCCTCGACGACCACGACGAAGTGGCTGCGCTCGTCGTCCGCGCCGCGCAGCAGCGACGCCGTCAGCGTGAGCCGCGCCGGTTCGCCGTCGGCGCGCAGCATCCGCTGCGCCTGCCGCACCCGCTGGGTGGTGCCGGCGACCAGGTCGTCCAGCGCCTCCCGCAGCATCTCGGCGGAACCGGGCGCGACGAGGTCGAGCAGTGCCCGGCCGGTGAGCTGTTCCGCCGTGCAGCCGAGGATCTCGCCGATGGCCTCGTTCGCCCTGAGCAGAGTGCCTTCGAGGTCGACGATCAGCACGCCGTTGCTGGAGGAGGTGACGACCTCGTTGTAGCGGGCCTCGCTCTCCTTGAGGTTCCAGTTGGCGTCGCGCACGGCCTTGAGCAGCGACCGCTGCATGCTCTCCTGCTGCGAGAGGACGGACTCGGTGTTGGCCGTGGTGAACCCGGTGCCGAGGGCGCCGAGGGCGCGTGCGATCCGTTCCGCGTACCGCTCGACGGGCTGGAACTCCGGCAGCGCGGGCAGTCCCCTGCCGAGCACGTCGGCGGTGCAGCGCATCCCGAGCCGGCCGAGGTGTCCCAGACCCGCGAGTGCGGCGCCGATCCCCTCGACGGCGAGCGCGTCGAACTCCTCGTCGTGCAGCACCGCGCACAACGCGTCCAGCCGATCGCCCAGTTCCCGGTCGAGGTCTTCACGGCCCATCGGAACGGCCACGGCACCGAGCAGCAGGTACGACCATTTGCGTGCGAGAGTGCGGCGCGCCGCGGCATTGTCCTGCGGCGAGGGCGGGACGTCGGGTATTCGACTCGGGTTGGACATTCGAGTGCGCCTCGCATTGACTCTGAGGTCCCAGAAGTTTACCCACGCACCGTGAGCCCCACCTCAACCGGTAGCGTGAATCGGCATCACTCGATCGAAATTCTCTATGGCTTGATGCCCACGCCGGCGAAAGCGACCCTGTTCACCTCGGGATCGTCGGAGAAGTCGCTCGGACCGGCGGGCCGCCATTCGGCGTATTTGACGAGTCCGGGCTCGACCAGCTCGAAATCACCGAAGAAACCGGCGATCTCCCGGTGCCCGCGCTCGATCACCTCACCGCCGCCGACCTTGTTCAGCCGGTCGGTGACGGCTCTGACCTCCGGGTTGTCGTGCTCGCTGCAGATGTGCGAGATCGCGAGGCAGCTCCCGCTCGGCAACGCCTCGCGGTAGCGCCTCACCAGGCCCTCGGGGTCGTCCGCGTCCGGCACCCAGTGCAGCATGAACAGCAGCAGCACACCGACCGGCTGGCCGAAGTCGATCAGCCTGGTCACCTCGCTGCTCGACAGGATGCTCTCCGGGTCGCGCATGTCGGCCTGCAGCACGCCGACGCGGTCGTTGCCGGCGACGATGAGCTCGCCGTGCGCCACGGCGACGGGGTCGCGGTCGACGTAGACGACCCGGCTGTCGGGAGCGACGTCCTGCGCGACGTCGTGCACGTTCGAGACGGTCGGGATGCCGGACCCGATGTCGAGGAACTGGCGCACGCCCCGGTCGACCATGAACCGGACGGCGCGCCGCAGGAAGGCCCGGTTGACCCTGGCCGCGCTGCGCGCGTGGGGCATCAGCTGCTCGGCCCTGTCCCCCATCAGGCGGTCGACCGCGAAGTTGTGGGCGCCGCCGAGCAGGTAGTCGTAGACCCGCGCCGGACTGGGCACCGAAACGTCCACGCCCTCGGGGATCCAGTTCTTCGCACCGGTCACGACGACCACCCCTTCGGATTGCGGACGCACCAGCTTAGTCATGCACAAAGCGCACATGATTAGGCCACCAGTGTGAACAGACGCCACCCGATCGGGCACTGTTACCCTCGACCGAACGACTCATATGGTTGTCCCCCTCTTTCCCCGTGACGAGGAGCGACGATGTCCGTCCCGGTGGCACCCGGCAGGTTGCCATTTCTCGGGCATTCGTTGCCAATGCTCAGGAAAAAATTCGAGTTCACCGCGAATCTGCGTCGGCAGGGCGAGCTCGTCGAAGTCGACCTCGGGCCGTTGCGCGCTTTCTTCGTCACCAGTCCCCGATTGATGCACCAGGTGCTGGTCACCGACGCGCCGAAGTTCCACAAAGGCCGGATGTACGACAAGTTCCGGCCGTTCGTGGGCAACGGGCTCGCGGTGTCGAACGGGGCGTTCCACCTGCGCCAGCGCCGCATGGTGCAGCCGGCGTTCCACCGCGACCGCATCGCCGGGTACGCGGAGGTCATGCTCCGGGCGACGCAGGACCTGGTGGCGGGCTGGCGGCCGGGCGAGGTCCGGCCGCTGGAGGTCGACATGCAGGGCCTCGCCGTCACGATCGTCGGGGAGGCGTTGTTCTCCACCGAGATCGGGCAGCGGGCGATCGCCGAGGCGCGCCGGTCCGTGTTCGTGATCATCCGGAACGGGATCGTGCGGGCGCTGTCGCCGGGGTTCGTCGAGAAGCTGCCGATCCCGGCCAACCGCGAGTTCGACGAGGCCGTCGCCCGGATGCGGGCCATCGTGCTGGAGGTCGTCGCCAGCCGGCGCGACGACGACACCGACCACGGCGACCTGCTGTCGACGTTGCTGTCGGCCAGGGACCCCGAGACCGGTGAGCCGATGACCGAGGACGAGGTCTTCGACGAGGTCATCACGCTGCTCACCGCGGGGATCGAGACCACCGCGCTGGCACTGGCCTGGATCTTCCACGAGATCGCCGCCGACCCCGAGGTCGAACGGCGGGTGCTGGCGGAGGTCGACGAGGTCCTGGACGGGCGCGAGGTGACGGTCGCCGACGTGCCGAAGCTCGCCTACCTGGGCAGGGTGGCGACCGAGGTGCTGCGGAAGTACCCGCTGTGGCTCGTCATGCGCCGCACCGCCGAGGAGGTCGAGCTCGGCGGCGCCCGATTACCGGCGGGCACCGAGGTGCTCCTCAGCCCGCACACCCTGCACCACGATCCCGAGCACTTCCCGGACCCCGAGCGCTTCGACCCGGACCGGTGGACGCCCGAACGCGCCAAGCGGCTGCCCAAGGGCGCGTTCGTGCCGTTCGGCGGCGGCATCCACCAGTGCATCGGCAACCACTTCGCGCTGACCGAGATCGCCGTCGTGGCGGCGACGGTCCTGCAGCGCCACCGGCTGGTCCCCGACCGGCCCGTCCGCACGAAGTTCACCAATGCGGCCTACCCCCACGACCTCATGATGAAGGTCGTCCCCCGCTAGTTGGAGGTTCGTTCCACCATGCGTTTCCGTCGGCTCTGCGCCGCCGTGCTGCTCGCCGCCCTCATCCCGGTGCCGTCCACCGCGAACGCCGCGACGACCTGCGAGGACGTGTTCACCCCCGTCCAGTTCGGACTGGTCCGGCAGACGATGTACGGCAGGCTGTGCGTCCCGCAGGGAGCGAGGACCGTCCAGGTGCTCGTCCCCGGTGGCACGTACACCAGCGGCTACTGGGACATCCCCGTCGACGGCGAGACCCGGTCCGTCACGCGCGCCATGAACAAGGCGGGCGTCGCCACCATGACCGTCGACCGGATCGGTTCCGGCAGGAGCAGCAAGCCGCTCAGCATCCTCGTCGACGTCCCCAGCCAGGCCGAGGCCGTGCACCAGGTCGTCCAGAACCTGCGGTCCCGGTTCGCCAAGGTGTTGGTGGGCGGGCACTCCATCGGCTCCGCCATCGCCATGGTGGAGGCGGGCACCTACCGCGACGTCGACGGCGTGCTGGTCACCGGCATGACGCACCAGTGGGACTACGTGCGCGCCGTGCCCGCGCTGACCAACCTGATCCCCGCCCTGCTCGACCCGAAGCTGAGCGTGCGCGGCCTCGACGTCGGCTACCTGACGACGGCGCCGGGCACCCGCTACACCATGTTCCACGCGCCGGGCCCGAACATCGCGAGCGTGGTCGCCCTCGACGAGTCCACGAAGGACGTCGTGTCGGCGAGCGAGTTCGTCACCACCGCGCTGATGTCCACCCTCGTGCTGCCGGCGAGCAACGCGATCACCGTGCCGGTCATGACCGTGCAGACCTCGGACGACTACTTCTGCGGCACCCCGCCGCTCGGCGCCGACTGCTCGTCGGCCCAGGCGCTGGTCGCGTCGGAGAAGCCGTTCTACCTGCGGGCGCCGCGCCTGGACGGGTTCGTGGTCAGCGGGTACGGGCACGTGTTCAACTTCGACACCAAGACGGCCGACCGCTACCACACGGCCGTCGTCGCGTGGCAGCGGACGCTCTAGCGCAGGGTCTTCAGCACGTCGCCCGCGTTCTCGGGCGAACCGAAGTGGGCGCCGATCGCGAGGTCGGCGCCCGCCTCGGCCCACCACTGCGCCTGGTCGCCGTTCTCGACGCCGTCGACGCACAGGTGCACGCCCAGGTCGTGCACGGCCGGGACGAGCGCCGTGGACCGCATGTCCCTGCGCCGCACCAGGTCCTTCGGCACGAGCACGGACACGACGGGCAGCTCGGTGAGCCACCCGAGGTCGCGGGGGCCGAGCCCGAAGTCGTCGAGCGCGATCCGGACTCCCCGCTCCGCCAGCGCGCCCAGGTTCTCCGCCGCGCCGGCCACGCCCAGCACGCCGACGGGCATGCTCAGCGTCAGCTTCTCCGGCGGCATCCCGGTTTCGCCGAGCACCTTCGCCACCCGGGACACCAGGTCGGCGTCGGTGGACTGGTGGCGGGTGAGGCGGACGCCGAACTGCGCGTCGAGCTCGCCCCGCTGACGCCACCACTGCGCCTGGCCCGCGGCGATCCGGATGAGCCACTCGCCCATCGGCAGGATCAGGCCCGTCGCGTCGGCGAGGTCGGCGCACCGGTCCGACAGGTCCCAGTGCAGCAACGCCTCGACGCCCGCCAGCTCCCCGGTCGCGAGCACGCGGACCGGTTGGTAGGTCACGCCGATGTCGCCCTGCTCCCACGCGCCCGGCATGACGACGGCCAGTGCGCCGTCGCGCCGGTCGGCCGTGCTCTCGCCGCCGCGGAACAGCTGCCACTGCCCGCGCTGGTCCTTCTTGGCCTGCCGCAACGCGAGGTCGGCCATGCGCAGCAGCTCGGTCGGCTCGACGTCGGGCGACGGCCGGTCGACCACGCCGGCGCTCACCGAGACGGCGAGGCCGTGGTCGTCGACGAAGACCGGTTCGGCCAGGTCGGCGTTGATGGAGGCCATGATCTTCGCGATGCCCGGTGTGGTGGCGGAGTTCTCGACGACGATGCCGAACTCGTCGCCGTCGAACCGCGCGACCATCGCCTGCTCGCGCGACAGCACGGCCCGCAGCCTGCGTCCCACGTGCTGCAGCAGCTTCTCGCCCACGCGGCCACCGAGGCTGTTGCACACCAGGCCGAACGCGTCGAGGTCGAGCTGGAACACCGTGACGCCGAACCGGGGGTCGGCGCGGCGCAGCACCGTCTCGAGGTGCGTGGTGAAGAACTGCCTGTTGGGCAGGCCCGTCAGCACGTCGTGCAGCGACTGCCGGCGCAGTTCTCCTTGCAGCAGCGCCAGTTCCGTGTCGTCGTCGGCGACGGCCAGCACGTGGCTCGGTTTGCCTTCGCCGTCGCGCAGCAGTGACACCGTCAGCGTGACCTTGGCCAGGTCGTCCTCGCCGCGCAGCAGCTGCATCGGCTCCCGCTCGAAGTCGCCGCGTTCGGCGAGGACCTTCTCCATCATCTCGCGGAAGACGACGATCGAGTGGGGCGCGACGAGCTCCATGATCCGCGTGCCCGGTTCGGGACGGCGGCCCAGGATCTCGACGACGGCGTCGTTCGCCCACACCACCCTGCCGTCGAGGCCGACGATCAGGATGCCGTTCGTCGACGAGATCGCGACGCCCTCGAACTTGGCCTCGCTCTGCCGCTGGTCGCGCTGCGCGTCGCGGGTGGCCTTGAGCAGCGACTGCTGGATGCTCTCCTGCTGGTCCAGGATCGCGCGCCCGCGCGCCGCGCTGAAGCCGCACGTGAGCGCGCCGATGCCGCTGACGAGCCGCACCGCGAGCTGCTCGGTGCCGCGGAACTCCTCGAGCGCGAGCAGTCCCTTGCCCAGCACGTCGACGGTCCGCCTGAGCCCCGGTTCGTTGACGTAGCCGAGAGCGACGAGGCGCTCGCCCACCTCCTCGAACGGGGCAGGGTCGAACGGCTCGCCGTGCAGCGCCGCGCACAACGCGTCGAGCTGATCGCCCAGTTCGGCGTTCAGCTCGTCTCTGCTCAACGCGACCACCACGACGCTGCTGAGCAGGTAGCTCCACTTGCGCGCCAAGGCTTCCCGCGCACGGACGGCGGCGGTGCCCTGCGGTGGAGCGGCATCGGGTTTTCGGCTCAGATTCGTCATTCCCGTTGCCCTGCATGGGTTGAAGAGTGTCCGGCAGTTTACCCACCAGCAGTCGGCGTCCATTGAGCCAACCGTGTGATCCTCCGACACTACAGTGTGGTTTCAGTCCATACGACTGACGCCAGCGTACAAGAACATGGTCATGATTCGCTCGTCCTGGCGCTGGGCCGTCGGAGTGACCGCGAACCACCCGTTCAGTCCCTGTCGTCCGCACCCGAACGGCTCCTAGTGTGGTCAGTCCTCGCTTCCCACGCGCCGCCGTGAACGGACTGAAGCGCATGCCCAGACGATGGCTGGTCCCGCTCCTGCGCTGGCTCAGAACCGGCCCCCGCCGACCCCGGGCGGGGTCCCGCCCGCCGAGTCCCGCGCCCCCGCGGGGCCGAAGACGATCTAGCTAGACTCGCCGGATGGACGAAGAGATCCACGAGCGGGTCCGCGACCGCATCAGGGCCATCCCCCGCGGCCGGGTCGCCACCTACGGCGACATCGCTGATCTCACGAAGGCCCCGTCCCCCCGCCTGGTGGGCCGAATCCTGAACGAGGACGGCCACGACCTGCCCTGGCACCGGGTCCTGAAGGCCGACGGCACCTGCGCCCCGCACCTGCGCGACACGCAGCTGCAGCTCCTGCACGAGGAGGGTGTGCCGAACCTGGACGGCAAGGTGGACCTGCGCGAGTACCGCTGGGAGGACGCGCGCCGGCCGGCACCGGAGGAGCCGCCGGGCCTCTGGTGAGCCGCTGGGCGCGCGGCTCAAGCCGACTTCGACGCCACCCGAGCCTCGACGTACCGCCGGACCAAAACCTCCGCCACCAGCGGATGAGCCCCCACGGGTTCGGCGACGAGATCAGCCCCGCACTCCCCCAGCGACGAGTGGAAGACCCCGGGAGCCAGCAACCAGGCCCCGACGACGACCCGCCGCCCGGGAAACCGCCCGGCGACGGCGGCGACGACCTCGGCGACGGAGGGCGAAGCGGTCACGAACCCCACCCCGGCGGCCCCCAGAGCGGCAGCGGCCCGCCGGACATCGGCCACCGCACGGGCGTCCGAGGACCCGGCCGCGGCGAGCACCAGGACGTCCCCGTCCGAGTACCCGGCCTCCGCCACCCGGTCCCGCACGGCAGGCACCGCGTCCACCCCGAGAGGCGGAGTGACCACGACCCCGGCCCGTCCGCCGATCTGCTCGGGGATGTCGACGCGGACGTGGTACCCGGCAGCCAGGAAGACCGGCACCACGACACAGGGACCGTCCACAACGGACCGGACGTCGGGCTGCAGGACGTCCGCATAGGCGACGACGACCGGAACGTCCACCTCCTCGGCCACCAGAGCGGCGATCGAGGCGCACACCTCGGCCCCGCGGGCCGAACGGGTCCCGTGAAAAGCCAGCACCAGCTTCACGCGGGCTCCATGGCCAGCCGGTAACCGCGTTTGACCACGGTGCACACCATCTGCGGTGACCCCAGGGCGGTCCGCAGCCGCCCGATGGCGGTCTCCACGGCGTGCTCCTCCCCGCCGGAGGGCAGGGCCGCCAGCAACTCCTGCCGCGACACCACCCGCCCCCGCGCGGCGACGAGAGTCCGCAGCACGGCCATCGGTGCCGGAGCGACGGGCCGCAGCTCCCCGTCGATCACCACGGCGGACGCCCGCATCTCCATCTCCCGCGACGCGATCCGCAGCCGGGTGGCCCTGGCCGGCAGCTCGACGGCCAGTTCCCGCACCATCGACCCGATCCGGGACCGCACTGGCTGCACGACCGGGATGCCCGCGGCCACCAGCGGCCCGGCGGTGATCGCGCCGACTCCGACGACGAGGACGTTGCGCCGCAGCGCTTCCACCAACGCCGGTTTGCGCGGCCCGGCCGTGCGCAGCACCGACGCGGCGGCGGGGGCGCTGGTGAACGTCAGGGCGTCGACCTGGCCCGCGAGCACCGAGTCGAGCAGCGACTCCAGCGGGCGGACGTCGGCGGGCGGCTCCCAGCGGTAGACCGGGATCTCCACCACGTCGGCGCCGGCGGCGGCGAGGGTGTTCACGAAGTCCGGCAACGGTTCCCCGTGCAGCTGCACGGCCACCCGCTTGCCCGAGACGCCCATGCGCAGCAGGTACTGCAGCAGTTCGGCGTTCGACTCCGACGACGGCGACCACGTCTCCACCAGGCCGGCCGCGCGGACCGCGCCCTTGGCCTTCGGGCCGCGGGGCAGCACGACGGCGGACGACAGGGCGCGGTGCAGGCGGCTCGCCAGTCCCCAGCCCTCAGCCGCCTCGAACCAGCCGCGGAAGCCGATCGCCGTGGTGGCGACCACGACGTCGACCGGGGCCGCGACCAGTGCCAGGGTCGCCTCGTGCAGGGAGGCGTCGTCGGGCAGCGGCACGATGCGCAGGGCCGGGCCGTGCAGGACGGCCGCCCCCTTGCGTTCGAGCAGCGCGATGAGCTCGTCGGCGCGGCGGGCCGCGGTGACGCCGATGGTGAAGCCCGCCAGCGGTGCCGTCATGTCAGCTCCACGACGCCGTCGCGCACACGCACCCGGTGCACCGCCACGGACACCGACGGTTCGTCCAGGCACTTGCCGGTCGCCAGCTCGAACGCCTGCTTGTAGACCGGGGACACCACCACCGGCACGCCGCCGCGGTCGCCGACGATGCCGCGCGACAGCACCGCCGCGCCGCTGAACGGGTCGATGTTGTCGAGGGCGTGCAGCGCGCCGTCGGCGGTCAGGAACACCGCCACCTGCGAGCCGTCGGGGAGCAGGGCGGCGACACCCTGCTCCGGCCGCAGCACGTCGAAGTCACAGACGATCACCTGACGACCTCCGGGATGCCCAGCGGGACGGGGACGCGCTGACCACGTTCAGCGCGGAACGAGATCGAGGGGTCGGGGGCGTCCGGCGCGTTGACGAACGACGTGAACCGCGCCAGCTTCTCCGGGTCCTCCAGCACGCCGCGCCACTCGTCGGCGTAGTCGGCGACGTGCGCGGCCATGTCGGCCTCCAGTTCGGCGCAGATGCCGAGCTTGTCGTCGACCACGACCTCGCGCAGGTGGTCGAGGCCGCCGTCGAGGCCTTCCAGCCACACCGACGTGCGCTGCAGCCGATCGGCCGTGCGGATGTAGAACATCAGGAACCGGTCGATGATCCGGACCAGCTCCTCGGTGTCCACATCGGACACCAGCAGGTCGGCGTGGCGCGGGGTGAAGCCGCCGTTGCCGCCCACGTAGAGGTTCCAGCCGTTCTCGGTGGCGATCACGCCGAAGTCCTTGCTGCGGGCCTCCGCGCACTCGCGGGCGCAGCCGGAGACGGCCGACTTGAGCTTGTGCGGCGACCGCAGGCCCCGGTAGCGCAGCTCCAGCTCGATGGCGAGGCCGACCGAGTCCTGCACGCCGAACCGGCACCAGGTCGTGCCCACGCAGGACTTCACCGTGCGCAACGACTTGCCGTAGGCGTGCCCGGACTCGAAGCCCGCGTCGACCAGCCGGCGCCAGATCAGCGGCAGCTGGTCGACGGTGGCGCCGAACATGTCGATGCGCTGGCCGCCGGTGATCTTCGTGTAGAGGCCGTAGTCGCGGGCCACCTCGCCGATGACGATCAGCTTCTCCGGCGTGATCTCGCCGCCGGGGATGCGCGGCACGACCGAGTACGTGCCGTTGCGCTGCAGGTTCGCCAGGTACCTGTCGTTGGTGTCCTGCAACGACACCTGCGTCTCGCCGAGGATGTGCCCGTTGCCCAGCGACGCGAGGATCGACGCCACCGCGGGCTTGCAGATGTCGCAGCCGCGGCCGGTGCCGTGCTTGCCGATCAACGCGCTGAACGTCGTGATCCGCGTCGCGCGGACGATCTCGAACAGCTCGGCCCGCGAGTGGGTGAAGTGCTCGCACAACGCCTTCGACTGCTCGACACCGCACTCGGTGAGCAGCTTCTTCAGCATCGGCACGCACGACCCGCAGCCGGTGCCCGCCTTGGTGCACGCCTTCAGCTCGGCCACGTCGCACGCGACGCCGGACCGGATCGCGTCGGTGATCGTCTGCTTGGTGACCGCGTGGCACGAGCAGACCTGCGCGTCGGCGGGCATCTCGACGTCGACGGCACCGCCCGGCTGCAACAGCGCCGCCGGGACCTCCTTGCCCACCAGCGGCCGCAGCGACGGGTACGCCGACGCGTCACCGACCAGCACCCCGCCGAGCAGCGTGCGGGCGTCGTCCGACACCACGAGCTTGCTGTAGGTGCCGGCCACGGCGTTGTTCACGACGACTTCCAGCGCGCCCTCGGTGACGGCGTGCGCGTCGCCGAACGACGCCACGTCCACCCCGAGCAGCTTCAGCTTCGTGGACACGTCGGCACCGGGGAACACCCGCGCGCCACCGGCGAGCTGGTCCGCGACGACCTCGGCCATCGCGTAACCGGGCGCGACCAGCCCGTACGCCACGCCTTCGACGGCGGCGCACTCGCCGATCGCGAACACGTGCGGGTCGGCGGTCCGGCAGGCGGCGTCGACCAGGTAGCCGCCGCGCGGTCCCAGCTCCAGCCCGAGGTCGAGGTCGGTTCGCGGCCGGATGCCCGCGCTGAACACCACGACGTCGAGGTCGAGCTCCAGCCCGCTCGCGAGCTTGGCGATCAACCGCGACCCGTCGCGTTCGATCGAGGAGGCGGAGGTGCCGGTGTGCACGGTCAGGTCGAGCTTCTCGACGAGGCGCTTGAGCAGCCCGGCGCCGCCGTCGTCGACCTGGATCGGCATCAGCCGCGGCGCCAGCTCGACGACGTGCGGGGAGACCCCCATGCCGCGCAACGCGTTGGCGGCCTCCAGGCCGAGCAGACCGCCGCCGAGCACCATGCCGGACTTCCGGCCGGGACGGGAGGCGGCCTCGACGGTCGCCCGGATGTCGTCCAGGTCGTCGATCGTGCGGTAGACGTGGCAGCCGGGCAGGTCGCGGCCGGGCACCGGCGGCACGAACGGCACCGACCCGGTGGCCAGCACCAGCGCGTCGTAGGCGACCTCGGTCCCGGACGCGCCGACGACGACCCGGCGGTCGCGGTCGACCGACACGGCCTTCTCGCCGAGGCGGAGCTCGCAGCCGGTCAGCGGCGCCAGTTCGAGGCCGGCGGAGCTCCAGGTGTCCACATAGGACGAGAGCGCCACCCGGTCGTAGGCGGGACGGGACTCCTCGCCGAACACGACGATCCGCCACGCGGAGTCGCGCAGGATCTCGACGAGCCGGTGCCCGACCATGCCGTTGCCGATCACGACCAGCGTGCGAGTCATCGAAGCCCCTCCTTCCGCCCGGAATCGTCACCGGGCGGTGTGTCGTCGCCAGGTCAGCTGTGTGTCCGCGCTGTTAAACGCCCGCGTAGGCGAGCGAGGGCCGCGCCGCGAACACGGTGCGCCGCAGGTAGAACCACCACGTGGTGCCCAGGCAGAGCGCGTAGAAGACGAGGATCGCGACCAGCGCGGGCGTCAGGGTCTTCGAGCCCTCGAGCGAGAACTTGAAGACCAGGTTGACGAGCACGCCGCCCGCCGCGCCGATCGCGCCCGCGATGCCGACCACGGCGGCGGCCTGGCGCTTCGCGGACCCGTCGTCGGCCGACTGGGTGCGGAAGATCGCCGGGATCATCCGGTAGGTGGAGCCGTTGCCCACGCCCGCCAGCACGAACAGCGCGATGAACGAGCCGAAGAACAGCGGGAAGCTCTGCGCGTCGACGCTGACCATCACACCGATCGTGCCGATCGCGAGCCCGACGAACGTCCCGAGCGTCACCTTCGCGCCACCGACCCGGTCCGCGAGCCACCCGCCGAACGGCCGGGCGACCGAGCCGATCAGGGCGCCGAGGAACGCGAGCGCCACCCAGCCCCTGTGGTCGGCGAAGCTCAGCTTGATCAGCGACGGGAACGCGAACGAGTAGCCGATGAACGACCCGAACGTGCCGATGTAGAGGAACGACATCACCCACGTGTGCCGGTTGGCCAGCGCCAGCCGGTACGACTGACCGTCCGGTTTGGCCTGCGTGAGGCTGTCCATGAAGAACCAGGCGAGCGCGGTGGCGAGCACGATGAACGGCATCCAGATCAGCGCCGCGTACGCGAGGTGGATCCCGGTGCCGAGGGTGATGACGAACGGCACGATCAGCTGGGTGACCGCGACGCCGAGGTTGCCGCCGGCGGCGTTCATGCCGAGGGCCAGGCCCTTCTTCCCTTCCGGGTAGAAGAACGAGATGTTCGCCATCGACGACGAGAAGTTGCCGCCGCCCAGGCCCATCGCGGCCGAGGTGAGCAGGAAGAACCAGTAGGGCGTGCCCGGCGTCGCCACCGCATAGGCGAGCATCGTGCACGGGATGAGCAGCAGCCCGGCGCTGATAGTCGTCCACAACCGGCCGCCGAACCTCGGGACGGCGAAGGTGTAGGGCACCCGCAGCAGCGCACCGACCAGGTTCGGCACGATCAGCAGCCAGAACTGCTGGCCCACGCCGAAGTCGAAGCCGACGGAGCCGAGGCTCACCACCACGATGCTCATCAGCACCCACACGCTGAACCCGAGGTTCTCGGCGAAGATGGAGAGCGCCAGGTTCTTGCGGGCGATCCGCTTGCCGGTGGACTCCCAGAACTCGGGCTTCTCCGGTTCCCAGTGGTCGATCCAGCTCATGAACTTTCCTCCGCGGGGTCGGCGACTGCGCATCAACCTAGGAACCGGGCATTACCAGGGGGGTCTGGTCTGTGACGGCGGCGGCAACTCCGCCGCACATCACGCCGGCCGCGGCTGTGAGGCCCCGAGCCAGTCGAGCAGCCCGCACACCGCGTCCTTGCAGCCACCGCAGCCCGTCGTCGCGCGGGTGGCCTCCGCGAGCTGCGGCACCGACTCCGCCCCCGCCCGCCAGGCCGCGACGATCTGTCCTTTGGAGACGGTGTTGCACCGGCAGATCACCGCGCTGGACGGCAGGTCCGCGGGTGAGGCGGCCTCCGCGGGCAGGGCACGGCCGAGCAGCAGCGCGAGGCGGTCGGTCGGCGCGGGGACGCCGCGGTCGTAGAGCTGGGTGATCGTGGCGGCCGCGTCCGGCGCGCCGATCACGATGGCGCCCGCCACCCGGTCGTCGCGCAGCACGAGCTTCGCGTACCGGCCGCGCGAGGGTTCCTGGAAGCACAGGACTTCCGAGTCGGGGCAGTCGACGTCGGTGTGCACGTCGCCCAGCGCCGCGAGGTCGACGTCGCGCGCCTTCAACCGCGTGACGACCGACGTGCCCAGGTACCGGGCGGCGGGGTTCGCACCGGTCAGGCGGTCGGCGAGCACCGCGGCCTGGTCCCACGCCGGCTGCACCAGGCCGGACACGGTGCCGGGGTGCTGCGCGCAGTCGCCGATCGCGTGGATGCGCGGATCGCTGGTGCGCAACGCGTCGTCGACGACGATGCCGCGGTCGACCACCAGTCCTGCCTGCACCGCCAGCGAGGTCTCGGCGCGCACACCGGCGGACACCACGACGAGGTCGGCGGGGACGTGCGTGCCGTCGTCGAGGACCAGCCCGTCGCCGGGCAGGTACTTGGCAGCCAGCGAGTTGAGCCTGAACTCGATGCCGAGCCCGCCGAGGGTGCGGGCGAGCACGCTGCCGGCGCCGGGGTCGAGCTGGCGTTCCATCAGGTGGCCGACCGGGTGGACGACCGTGACGAGGCACCCGCGTCCGGCGAGGCCGCGCGCGGCCTCGATGCCGAGCAGACCGCCGCCGAGGACGACGACGGGCATGCCCTTGCGCGCCTTGGCCTCGATCAGGGCGCAGTCGTCGAGCGTGCGGAACGCGACGACGCCGGCGGCGAGCCTGCCGTCCTCCAGCAGGCCTTCCGCGGGCGGGACCCACGGCGTGCTGCCGGTGGCGAGGACGAGCGCGTCGTACGGGATCCGCTCGCCGGAGACCAGCACGGTCCGCGCCGCGCGGTCGATCTCCTCGACCGTGCGGCCCAGCCGCAGGTCGACGCGGTGGTCAGCGGCCCACGTCTCGTCGTGCAGCCGCGTCGACTCCGGCGTCATGGCTCCCGCCACGACCGTCGACAGCAGCACCCGGTTGTACGCCGCGTGCGGTTCCGCGCCCACGACGGTGATGGACAGCCCGGGATCGCGGCGGCGCAGCTCGTCCGCCAGCCGCGCGCCCGCCATGCCGTAGCCGACGATCACGATCCGCCTCATGCCCGCTCCAATCGCACCGCGCACACCTTGAACTCGGGCATCCGGCTCGTGGGGTCGAGCGCGGGGTTGGTGAGCAGGTTCGCCCGCCCGTCACCGGGGAAGTGGAACGGCAGGAACACCGCGTCGGCGCGCATGCCCGGCACGCACCGCACGGCCGCCGTCACCGTCCCCCTCCTCGACACGACGTGCGCGAGCCCACCGGCTTCCAGGCCCGCTCGCGCCGCCGTGCCCGGGTGCACCTCCACGTACATCTCGGGAACGGCCTTCACCAGTTCGCCGATCCGCCGCGTCTGCGCCCCCGACTGGTAGTGCTGCAGGACTCTCCCGGTGGTGGCCTGCAACGGGAACTCGTCGTCGGGCGGCTCGGCCGGGCCGCGGTGGTCGACCGGCACGAACCGCGCCAAGCCGTCGGCGTGCGCGAACCGGTCCAGGAAGAGCCTGGGTGTGCCGGGGTGCCCGGTCGAAGGCACCGGCCAGTGCAGCTGCTCGGACTCCAGCCGCTCGTAGGTGATCCCGGAGTAGTCGGCGGGTCCACCGGCGGACGCTCGGCGCAGCTCCTCGAAGACCTCCTGCGGCACCACGGGAAACCCGGTGGGCACACCGAGCCGCGTCGCGAGCCCGTGCATCAGCTCCAGGTCGCTGCGCACGCCCGGCGGTGGGTCCAAGGCCTTGCGGCGCCGGATGATCCGGCCTTCGAGATTGGTCATCGTGCCGTCCTCCTCGGCCCACTGCGTGACCGGGAACACGACGTCGGCCATCGCCGCGGTCTCCGACAGCACGAAGTCCGCCACCACCAGCAGGTCCAGGGCCCGGAAGCGGTCGGCGACCCCGGACGCGCGCGGCGCGGACACCACGGGGTTGCTGCCGAACACGAGCATCGCCCGGACGTCCTCGGCCATCAGCAGCTCGTACGCGCTGCGGCCGGGACCGGGCAGCTCGGAGACGCCCCAGACGTCCATGACGTGCCTGCGCGCCACGGGATCGTCGATCTTGCGGTAGCCGGGCAGCTGGTCGGCCTTCTGCCCGTGCTCGCGGCCGCCCTGGCCGTTGCCCTGCCCGGTCAGGCACCCGTAGCCGGAGCCGGCGCGGCCGGGAAGTCCCAGCGCCAGCGCCAGGTTGATGAACGCGGACACCGTGTCGGTGCCGGACGCGTGCTGCTCGGACCCGCGTCCGGTGAGGACGTACGACCGCCCGGCCAGCATCCGCACGGCGGCGCGCTGGTCGGCCGCCGAGACACCGGTGACGCGTTCGGTGTGCTCGGGCCACCACTGCGCCGCGACCCGCCACGCGTCGTCGAAACCCGTGGTGCGCGCGGAGACGTACTCCTTGTCGATCAAGCCCTCGATGACCGCGGTGTGCAGCAACCCCAGTGCCAGCGCCAAGTCCGTGCCCGGCGCGGGCTGCAGGTGCAGCGTCGCGCGCTCGGCGGTGGGTGTGCGGCGCGGGTCGATGACGATCAGCCGCGGGCCTTCGAGGTGCCGCAGGAACGGCGGCATCGTCTCGGCCGGGTTCGAACCCGCGAGCAGCACGGTGTCCGCGGACCGCAGGTCGGTCAGCGGGAACGGCAGCCCGCGGTCCAGCCCGAACGCCCTGTTCCCGGCCGCCGCGGCCGACGACATGCAGAACCGGCCGTTGTAGTCGATCTGCGAGGTCTTCAACGCCACCCGCGCGAACTTCCCCAGCGCGTAGGCCTTCTCGTTGGTCAGCCCGCCCCCGCCGAACACCGCGACCTCGTCGGGCTCGTACGACCGCAGGCGCGCGGCGACGAAGTCCAGCGCCTCGTCCCACGACACGGGCTCGCCGTGCAGCAGCGGTGTCGTCAGCCGGCCGGGGTGGCGCAGCAGCTCCCCCGCCGTCCAGCCCTTCTGGCACAGCCCACCGGGACCGGGCGCCACCTGGCCGTCGATGACGCTCATGGAGCACTGCAGCGCGCAGTAAGGGCAATGAGTCACACAGCCGACGCTAGGAAGCGCGCGTTAACCCGAGGCTCCCCAATGTTTCGGGCCGGGAAAATGGGCCGCTCAGAGCATCGCGGTCACGTGGTGAGCAGCTCGTTCCAAACCCGCGAAGGACTGCGGCGTCGACAACGGGTGCAGCGCGTGGACGGCCAGGCGGAACAGCATCGCGCGCAGCAGCGACTGCTCCCACTCGGCCTGGTGGCTCCACCGGTGGAACAGGCCCGAGTCCGCGCCGCCCCAGGCGACCGCGTCCACCGCGATCACGGCCGCCGCCCACTCGGCGGGACGCCAGTAGGCGGTGAAGTCGATGACGGCCGGCTGCGCGTTGCCCGCGAACAGCACGTTGCCGAACAGGTCGCCGTGCACGACCTGCGGCTTGAGGTGCAGCGGCTTGCGGTACTCCTTCAGCAGCTCGAAGAGCCGGCCGCCGAGGTCCGCTTCGAGCGGCACGTCCTCCTCGCCCCACGTCTTGCGGTCGGCGACGGCGAACACGTCCGTGCGGGCCTCGAGGAAACGGGGCTTCGGCAGCTCGGCCGTGGCGTGGTGCAGGCGCTGGGAGACGGAGATCACCTCGTCGTGGCGCGCTTCCGCCCGCCCGGCGAGGAACTTGGTGGCCGACCAGCCGCCGACGACGTAGCGGCCGTCGGTCGAGCGCAGCGGGCGGCCGATGCGCAGGTGCGGCACGTCGAGGCCGTCGAGGGTCTTCGCGATCCAGGTGGCCTCGGCCGGCTTCGGGGCGGGCCTGATGGTCGCGTCGCCGCAGCGCCACGCCGGGCCACCGTCGATGAGCTCGGGTTCGGCGTCACGTGCCCCGAACGCCGCACGCACGTGCGCAGGGGGCGGCTCAGGGAACCGGGTCACGGTCGGGCACGCTACCTGCTTAGACCGTCCGGGTGGTGGAAGCGAGCACACCGCAAGTCGTGCCGCCACTCGAAAAGCCGAACGGAACACCCCACCAACCCCCACCCCACCCACCCCACACCACCCACCCCACCACCACCCACCCCCCCCCCCCCCCCCCCACCCCC
>NZ_JBHXCW010000017.1:0-62950 GCF_042725365.1 Lentzea sp. NPDC060358
CCCACGGGCGTTTCTAGCGGCTATCGACCTTCAGGTCACCCGACGTCACCGCGCGGATGTGCTCGCCCGCCAGCAGGTCGTGCGGGTACCCGAGCTCGATCGCGCTGACGGCGTCGAGCCGGGCCAGCTGAGCATCCGAGAGCTCGACCTCCAGCGCGTCGAGGTTGCCCAGCAGCTGCTCGGGCGTCCGGGCGCCGATCACGGGTGCCGTCACGCCCGGCTGCCGCAGGTTCCAGGCCAGCGCGACCTGCGCGGGCGTGCGCCCCACCTCGCGGGCCACCTCCCGCACGACATCGGCGATGCCCAGGGTGCGCTCGGTGACCATGCCCAGACCGGCGTTGAAGCTCCGCCGCGTGCTCTCGCTGCCGTCGGGCGAGGTCAGGTCGGCGCGGCTGTACTTGCCGGACAGCACCCCGCCGCCCAGCGGTGAGTACGGCACCACGCCCAGCCCCACCGCCCGCGCCATCGGGACCAGGTCGCGTTCCGCGTCCCGGTTGATCAGGCTGTACTCGACCTGCAGCGCGACCAGCGGCGACCACCCGCGCAGGTCCGCGATCGCCTGCAGGCGGGAGACCTCCCACGCCGGGGCGTTGGACATCGCGACGTACAGCACCTTGCCCTGCCGCACCAGGTCGTCGAGGCCCCGCAGCACCTCCTCGGCGGGCGTCGAGAAGTCCCACACGTGCACGTAGAGCAGGTCGACGTAGTCGGTCCGCAACTGCAGCAGGCTGTTCTGCACCGACGCGACCAGGTTCTTGCGGTGCGCGCCGCCGGAGTTCGGGTCGCCGGGCCTGCGCTGGGTCGTGTACTTCGTCGCCAGCACCAGGCTCTCGCGGGCGTCGCGGGTGAACTCGCCGAGCATGCGCTCCGACCCGCCGTACCCGGCGGCGGTGTCGATGAAGTTGCCACCGCGCTCGACGTAGGTGTCGAAGAGCTTGCGCGCGTCGTCCTGCTCCGCGCCCCAGCCCCAGTCGGTGCCGAACGTGGCCGTGCCCAGCGCCAGCGGGGACACCCGCAGCCCGGAGCGGCCCAGCAGCCGGTAGGTGTCGAGGGTGAGCGACATCGGGTCCTCCTGTGGTCGTCGTCGGGCACCAGCGTCGGCCGCGGGCGAGCAGGGGGTAAGGGAGGCCGCTTCCTGGGAACAGCCGTCCCACCCAGGCGGTTGGACCAGGGGTGATCACCAGCACCGCGGAGCTGGCCGCGTTCCTGCGGACCCGGCGCGAACGCCTCGACCCGCGCGACTTCGGGCTGCCGGTGCGCCGGCAGTCGCGGCGCACCCCCGGCCTGCGCCGCGAGGAGGTCGCCGAACTGGCCGGGATCAGCGTCGACTACGTCGTGCGCCTCGAACAGGCCCGCGGGCTGCGGCCGTCGGCGGACGTGGTGGAAGCCCTGGCCGGGGCGCTGCGGCTGGCGCCGGACGAACGCGCGTACCTCTTCGGCCTGACCCGGCAGCGGCCCGGTGACACCGGCAAGCCCGCCACCACCGCCGAACCGTCGCTGGCGCGCCTGGTCGACGACCTGTCCCCGCGCCCGGCGATGCTGCTGAACCACCGCTACGACGTCCTCGCCTGGAACGCCGGCATGGCGCGGCTGTTCCTCGACTTCGGCACCCTGCCGCCGTCCCGGCGCAACGCGATCTGGATCTGCCTGATGCACCCGCACATGCGCGCGCTCTACGTCGACCGCGACCGCGTCGTGCGGGACGGGGTCGCGCACCTGCGGACCGCGTGGGCCGCGCACCCGGACGACCAGGTGCTGAACGACCTCATCGCCGACTGCCTCGCGGGCGACGAGGAGTTCGCCCGGCTCTGGTCCACCCAGGACGTGAAGGTCAACGCCCGCGGGCACAAGCAGCTCGACCACCCGGACGTCGGCCTCGTCGACGTCGAGTTCGAGACGCTCCGGCCCGTGCAGGACCCCGACCAGCTGCTCGTGGTGCACCGCGCTGCGGATGAGGTGAGCCGGTCCGCTTTGGCCGCTCTGCTCTAGAGGTCGACGTCCACGGGCTCGCCCCGGATCGCCGTGACCGCACCACCGGTCTGCGCCGCGAGCCACACCTCGAACTCGCCGGGATCCTTGGTGTGCACGGTGAACGTGACGTCGTGCCCGTACTCGGCGTCGGCGACGTGGTACCCGGCGGCGCGCAACGCGTTCTCCAGCTTGCCCGCCTGGTCGTGGTCCGCGGCGAGCAGCAGGGTCTCGTGCCGCTCGCGGGTGAGCGTGCCGAGGAAGTCGATCGCCTCCGACACCGCTCGGCCGTACGCGCGCACCAGGCCGCCCGCGCCGAGCTTGATCCCGCCGTAGTAGCGGGTGACGACGACGGCGGTGTCCACGAGCTCCCGGCGCGTCAGCACCTCCAGCATCGGCACCCCGGCCGTGCCCGCCGGTTCGCCGTCGTCGGACGAACGCTGGGTGCCGGCCGTGCGGAACGCCGTGCAGTTGTGGGTCGCCTGCCAGTGCTCCTTGCGGACGCGGGCGAAGAACTCGGAGGCCTCGGCGTCGGTGGTGACGCGGGCGACGTGGCACAGGAACCGCGACCGCTGGATCTCGATCTCGTGCGTGCCGTCCCGCCTGATCACCTTCACGGCTCGATTGTGCGCCTGCGCTCCGCCTCACCGAACAGCGCGTCCAGCTCGGCGGGAGGCACCTCCTCCAGCTGCTCGAAGGTGCACTGGGCGGGCTCCTTGTCCTGGCGGAACCGCACCAGCCGCGCGATGTGCCGGAACCGGCCGCCCTGCACGTGCTCGTACCGCACCTCGGCCACCCGGACCGGTTCCAGCAGCACGACCTGGAGCTGCTTCTCCGGGTTCCACCGGCTGTTCATGCCGGGGCCCTCGTAGGTCGCCCACGCGGCCCACGGGTGCTCGGAGGGGTCGAGCAGCGGCTTCAGCTCGTCGACCAGCTCCCGCCGCCGGGCCGCGGTGAAGCTGCTCGCCACGCCCACGTTGTGCAGCTCACCGTCGCGGTAGAGGCCGAGCACGAGCGACCCGACGCTCTCGCCGTCCTTGTGCACGCGGTAGCCCGCGACCACGCAGTCGGCCGTCCGCTCGTGCTTGACCTTGAACATCACCCGCTTGTCCGGCTCGTACACGCCGTCCAGCGCCTTCACCACCACACCGTCGAAGCCCGCGCCCTCGAACCGGGTGAACCAGTCCTGCGCGACGTCCGGGTCCGTCGTGGACGGTGTCAGGTAGAAGCCGGGCACCTGCGAGGCGACCTCTTCCAGCCGTGCCCGCCGTTCGGCCAGCGGCAGCCCGGTCAGGTCGTCGTCGCCGCAGGCCAGCAGGTCGAACGCGACGAAGCTCGCCGGCGTCTCGACCGAGAGCTTCCGCACCCGCGACGCGGCCGGGTGCAGCCGCAGCTGCAGGGTGTCGAAGCTCAAACCGTCGGGCGTGACCAGCACGATCTCGCCGTCGACGACGCACCGCGGCGGCAGCGCCTCCTTCAGCAGCTCGACGACCTCGGGGAAGTACCGGGTGAGCGGCTTGTCGTTGCGCGAGCCCAGCTCGACCTCGTCGCCGTCGCGGAACACGATGCAGCGGAAGCCGTCCCACTTGGGCTCGTAGGAGAGCCCGTCCCCGCGCGGCAGCCCGGGCACGGACTTCGCGAGCATCGGCTTCACCGGCGGCATCACGGGCAGGTCCACCCACGGACCATAAGCTCAGCGCAGGGATGCCGCGAGCTTTTCCAGCTCCCGCACGTCGGCGTCCATGCCGTCGTCCTCGGGCACCGCGAGCGCGATCGGCTGGCGCACCGTCACCGCGCCCGACCCGCGCGTCCGCAGTCCCGACCGCAACCGGTCCGCGAGCGGCAGCGAGTCCGGCGTCTCGGCGACGTACGGGCTGATCCGCACCAGCCCGTCGCGGCACTCGATCACCCGCCGGTAGTACCGCCGGTGCACCCCGCGCAACGACACCGCGTCCCGCCGCGACGGCACCCGGTGCAGGGCGTCCTCGGGGAACGACTCGTGCAGCAGCGTCCACAGCGGAGCCAGCCGGTGGTAGGCGCGCAGGTGCCGCAGCCACAGCCGCGACGCGGCGACCCGCATCGCGACGATCGGGTGGACGACGCCGACCACGCACAGCAGCACGCCGGGAAGCAGGAAGAACACCGCGGCGGTCAGCAACCAGCGGGGGAGCGGTTCGCCGAAGTAGCGGGAGACGTTCGACGCCACGAAGATCGCGTCGGCGGGCACCAGCAGCGCGAGGCCCGTGGAGGTGATCAGCAGGCCCCTGCGCAGCCGCGGTTCGGCGCCGCGGGCGTAGCGGCGGGCCCACACGAACATCGTCGCGAAGCCGTAGAGCAGGTAGCCGTTGCCCAGCGAGTAGAAGACCGTGATCGCGAGGACGCCCGTCGGGCCGCCGCCGAGCGAGTTCGGCACGCGTGCCGCCGCCACCCTCAGGTCGTCGGGGATCGACAGCACGGCCCACGTCATGACGAGGACGCACAGCGCGAGCGGCACGAGGTGCCGCAAGGCCTGGCGGCGCGCGCGGGCGTCGTCGAGCGCGGAGAAGATGAAGAAGCAGATCAGGCCGTACACGCCGATCTGCAGCATCGAGTGCTGGACCAGCTGGCAGACCATCGGGTCGAGCCCGAGGAACCACCGGCCGCCCGCCGCCGCCCTGCCGAACGGGTGGCCGATCGCCCAGCCCGCCACCAGCGCCGTGACCGACCGCAGGCGCGGGTCGTGCGGGCGGCGGACCAGCAGGTAGAGCACCACCGCGAGCGCGGAGAACGCGACGATGCCCTGGGTCTCCTTCAGGTGTTCCACGTCAGAGCCACCCCAGCCGGTCGGCGAGCGAGGACGACATGCGCCGCGCCGGGCCCTCGGACGCCCGCGGCGCGACCTCGTCCAGCACGGACGCCCATTCGAGGATGATCGTCGCGACCGTCTCCGCCTCGCGCTCGTGCGCGCTGTCGTAGGAGGTGCGCCGCAACGCCCGGCGCACCGCGTCCGGGTCGAGGTCCGGGTACAGGCCCGTGAGCAGGTCGTCGTCCTGCTCGTCGCTCGTGTGACCGGCCAGCAGGTGGCCCAGCTCGTGCAGGATGATGTGGTTCTGGTGCGCCTTCGACGTCTCCCGCTGGTACAGGATGTAGTCGGCCTGCGCGGTCGCGATCCACACGCCGTACGGGCCGGGCACCGGGATCGGGTGCGCGATCAGCCGGATCGGCCTGCCGCGCTGCTCGCCGACGCGGCGGCAGAGCTCGGAGACGTCGAGCGGCGGCTGGATGTCCAGCTCGTTGAGCAGACGGCGGCACCGCTTGCGCAGATCTCGTTCGGCCACCGGGTCACCCCTCGCCGCGTTCGGCCTGTTCCTGCCGGTAGACGACGTCGAGCAGCTCCATCACGAGGCGGCGGCGGTCCGGCGAGAGCTCGCCCGCGCGCATCGCCATCAGCTGCGCGTCGCTGCCCGAGGCGATCTCGTCGAGCCTGCTCTGCCGGTCCTGCAACGACTTCAGCTGCTCGTCGACGCGGTCGGTGACCTCGTCGTCGAAGAAGTAGCTCACGGGCACACCGAAGAAGCCTGCCAGTGCCTGCAGGTGCTTGAACGTCGGGTTGTCCTTCTTGCCCTTGCGCAGCTGCCAGATGTAGCTCTGGGAGATCGTGACGCCGGTGCCGGCGATGGCCGCGGCGACGTGCTCGTTGCTGTACTCCTGGCCCGAGCGGGCCGTGTAGCGGGCGAAGAGGTGGTTCAGCCTGTCCGCCAGGGACCGTTCCCCCGCCATCACCGGCCCCCCGCGCTCGTCGTCTCCACCCACGGAAATCGCTACCAGGGTGCCGGGATTTTCGCCAGTTGAAACCCCGCTCCCGCCCAACATAGACTCCACGCCGTGGCCGTCTCAACCGCGGAGGGTGCTCGCACGACCGGGGACGGTCACGTCCGCCCACCCGTTCACCAGGTCGCGGAGGATCTCGGACATGGCGCTGGCTGAACGACAGGGTGCCTTCCACCGGGCCGTGCTCGACGTCGTCTACGAGACCATGGACCAGCTGGACCGGCCGGCCTCGCCCCAGGACGTGGTGGAACTGCGCGAACGGCTGCGCGACGCCCTGCCGTGGTGGCGCGGGCTGCTGCGGGTGCACGAGCCGAACGAGCGGCACCGGTGCAAGTCGTGCCGCACCTGGTACGGCGGTCACCGCGCGTGGCCCTGCCCGGTGTGGCGGGACGCGGTGCAGGCGTTGCACCAGCTCAACGACATGTACGGCTTCCTGGCCGCGTCCCGCCCGGCCTCCGCGGACGGCAGGCCGGGGGAACGCGTGACCGTGACCTGGCCTCAGCCCAGCCGGAACGACTGAGCCGCGGACCCGGTGCAGGCCGCCTGGACGAGCTGCACGCCGTCGGCCGACTCCGCGGGGGCGCTCAGGCACTTGCCCGAGTGGCGGGCCGTCAGCGTGGAGTAGCCGTCGGACCCGGTCGTGACCCGCCACTGCTGGTTGGTGCCGCCCACCCAGTCCCAGAGGTGGACGCCGGCGCCGTCCGCGGTCGACACGTCGCTCACGTCCAGCACCTTCGCCGGGTCGTTGCGGTACTCCAGGCGCGAGTAGCCGTCGGTCGTCGCCACCGCGCGGAAGTTCTGCGCCGTGGTGCCGTTGCAGGCGTACTGCTGGATGACGGTGCCGTTGGACAGACCTGCGGCCTTGGCGTCGACGCACTTGCCGTTGCCGCGGTTGACCGCCGTCTTCCACTCGCCCTGCGGCGGGGGAGTGCCGCCCCCGCCGAGCCAGAGCAGGCTGTCGATCAGGAACGTGTTCTGCGTCGCGCTCGCGAAGGTCGACGACAGCGGCTTGTTGGCCGCGTAGTCCATCGCGTTGTGGCCGAAGTTCGCGTAGACCATCTTGAAGTTCCTGTTGGTCCACATGATCGGGTAGTACCCGCTGCGCCACTGCTGGTTCGGGTCGGTGCCGAGCGGGAAGCTCGACGGGTCGACGCTCGCCAGCACCTGGACGGCCGGGTTCTGCCGCAGGTCGCGGTCCCAGCTGTACCACTCGCTCACCGCGGAGGTGAACTTCTCCGGCAGCCGCGCCGTCGACGGGTGGTCGCGGGTCTCGACCTTCAGCACCGCCGTGGTCGGCCCCCACGTGTTGCTGACGAAGTTCCCCTTGGCCAGGAACGTGTTGTGGTACCAGGACCACTCGTTCGCGTTCTGGGTGAACGCGCTCACGTGGAACCCGAAGAAACCGCCACCGGCCTCCATGTACCGCTGGAAACCCGCGCGGGCGGCGGAGGAGGTCGGCGCGTCGTCGAGGAAGACCACGACCTGCGCCTGTGCCGGGGTGAGGGTGTTGAGGCGGTTCCAGTCCGTCGTCGCCTCGTAGGTGAAGCCGTTGTCCTGGCCCGCGCGGGTCAGCCACGGGTTGGCCTCGTTGACGAACGCGATGTGCGCGGCGTCCCACGTGCCGTTGTAGAACGCCAGCACCTTGAACGGTGCCGCTTGTGCCGGAACGCCGACCGGGATGAGCGTCGCGGCGACCAAAGCCAGCAACGCCAGCAGTTTACGAGCCATGCAGGCACACCTTCGTCTCGCAGGGGTTGCGCGCCCGAAGATCACCCTAGTGGTGGTCCAGACCTGGTGGGGACCGGTACCGGACCGGGACGTTCACAGATTCTTCTGCGCCACAACATGATCGCGCCCAGCGCGGCGAGGCCGCCGAGCGCCGCGACGATCGCCGACATGCCGATCCTCGTTGCGGTGGAAGGAGGTTGTTCGGCACTCGACGCGACGGGGACGGGGCGTGGCGTGCTCGAGCTCGGCAGTGTGCCCGGGGCCGCGGACTTCGTGGACGGTGCCGCCGCCGGCTTCGTCGCGGGCGGTGCGGCCGCGGGGGGCTGGGTCGCGGCCGGCGGGGCGGCGGCGGGCTGGGCGGCGGGCGCGGCCGGTGCCGCGATCTCCACGTCGGTGCACGAGTAGTAGGTGTCGGGCGTGTCCGTGTTCTGCCAGACCGTGTAGATGACGTGCCGCCCGGCCCGGTCCTTCGGCAGCTGCACCTTGAACTCGTAGCCGCCGTTGACGAGCGGGGGAGTCGGCACGCTCAGGAACTGCTCCAGGTCGGCCCACCGCAGCGGCTGCGCCGGCGAGTAGCCCGGCCGCGTCGCGTAGAACCGGAACGAGCCCTGGTGCGGGATCGTCGCCCGGTAGGTGAAGGCGGTGCTCTTGAGCTTCGTCACCGGCCACTGCGCCGAGGGCAGGTCGAGTCCGGCGTACCGGGCGATCCCGGCGCTGCACAGCTTGCCGTCGGGCACCCGCGCCGCGTCCCGCCCGGCCACGTTCGGCAGCCGGATGTTGTCCCACTCCGTGGACGGCAACCCCGCCGCGATCGCGCTGCGGCAGGGCGAGGATGATGCTGTGGGTTGTCCTGGTGAGCAGAGATAAGCCCTGCTGGCAGGGTCCGTGGGCGCGCCATGAGCGCGTGCGGGGACCTCACAGAGCAACATCAGCAGTGCTACCACGCCCACAAGGCGAAACACAGGTACCTCCCCTGTCCTTCTAGGGGTACGCGTGCCAGACCCGAGTCGTTCACGGAAGATGTATTGACATGTCCTTCGCTGATGAGGTGTCCGCGGCCGCGGCCCGGCTGGGTGGCGTCGCCCGCACGACGCCGCTCGAGGTGAACCAGCGGTTGTCCGAGCGGACCGGCGCGCGAGTGTGGCTCAAGCGCGAGGACCTGCAGGTCGGCCGGTCGTACAAGCTGCGCGGCGCCTTCAACCTGCTCTGCCAGACCGAGTTCGCCTTCGGCGGCGCGGTCTGCGCGTCGGCGGGCAACCACGGCCAGGGCATGGCCTACGCCTGCCGCCGGCTGGGCATCGAGGGCCGCGTGCACGTCCCGCGCACCACCCCGCGCCAGAAGCGCGACCGCATCCAGGCCCTCGGCCAGGGCATGGTGCAGCTGGTGGTCGACGGCGACACCTACGACGACGCGGCGGCGCTGGCCAAGCAGTACGCGCTGGACACGGGCGCGACCCTGGTCCCGGCGTTCGACGACCCGCGCACGGTCGCGGGCCAGGGCACTGTGGGCCTGGAGATCGTCCAGCAGCTCGGCGGCGCCCCGGACGTGGTCGTGGTGCCCATCGGCGGTGGCGGCCTGCTCTCCGGCGTCGGCACGTGGTTCAAGGAGCGCTTCCCGCGCACCCGCATCATCGGCGTGGAACCGGCCGGTGCGGCGAGCATGATCGCGGCGATGCAGGCGGGCGAGCCGGTGACGCTGCCCGAGGTCGACTCGTTCGTGGACGGCGCCGCGGTCCGCAGGGCGGGCGAGGTGACGTTCCCGATGGTGCGCGACAGCGGCGCCGAGCTGCTGACCGTGTCCGAGGGCGCCGTCTGCACCGAGATGCTCGAGCTGTACCAGATCGACGGCATCATCGCGGAGCCCGCGGGGGCCCTGGCCTCGGCCGCGCTGGTCGAGGAGATCTCCGTGAGCCCCGACACGACGGTCGTGTGCCTGCTCTCCGGCGGCAACAACGACGTCTCCCGCTACGCCGAGGTCGTCGAGCGCTCGATGGTCCACCGCGGCCTGAAGCACTGGTTCCTGGTGGAGTTCCCGCAGGAGCCGGGCGCGCTGCGGCGGTTCCTCGACGACGTCCTGGGCAAGGACGACGACATCGTGCAGTTCGAGTACATGAAGCGGGACAACCGGGAGACCGGGGCGGCGCTCGTGTGCATCGAGCTGGGGCGGCGCGAGGACTACGACCTGCTGTGGGGGCGGATGAAGGAGTCGCCGCTCAAGATCCAGCACGTGGAGCCGGGGTCCACGGCGTACCGGTTCCTGATCTGACGGGCACGGGGCGTGCCGGGCACCCCGTGAGCGGGATGCCCGGCACCCGGGCGAGTGGCCTGATGTGCCGTCCTACCTGGGCGAGCAGACCTTCCACGCGAAGTGGTAGGTCGTCTCGATCGAGCCGTCCGTCGAGTCCATCGCGATGAAGCTCGTCAGCTTCTTCGGGTCCGACGTGCCCGCGCTGACCCGCAGCTCCGTGTTGATGTTGAAGTTCCGCTTCTCGCCGCACGGGTGGTAGACGATCGCCGCCACGTCCGTCGTGTCGGTCGCCTGCCAGTCGTCGCTGAACGGGCCCTTGTAGTTGTGCTGCTTGTACTCCGTCTGCGACATGCCCTGGAAGTAGTAGTTCGCCTTCTCCAGGGCGGTGGCGCCGCGCTCCAGGTGCGCGAAGCCGCGGTAGTCGGTCGACGAGATGCCGTAGGTGAAGCCCGACGGCACGTTGACGCGGAGGTTCAGCTGGCAGTTCTTGCGGAAGTCGGTGGGCAGGGCCTGGGGGCCGACCTGCGCCATGAACTCGCTGTAGGTGACGGTGAACGCCTTGTTGTCCGGGCTCACGGCGACGGCGGCCGTTCCCGCCCGGCAGCCGGAGCCGTTGATCGTCACGACGTCGATGGTGATGTGGTCGGGGGGAGGCGTGTCGTTCGGGGCGCCGCCCGGCGGGATGACGATCGTCGACATCGCGAGCGCGGCCGCGGCCAGGGTGGTGAGCATGGGGCACCTTTCCGACTGGGGTCCAGGAGACGAACGGCGGCGGCAGGAGGTGCCTGGAGCGTCAGCAGCGCTTCCAGGAGAACTGGTACTTCGTGCTCACGCTGCTGTCCGTGGAATCCATCGTCATGAAGCTGTTCGCCTTCGACGCCGTTCCCGCGTTGACGCGCAGTTCGGTGTTGATGTTCAGGTGCCGGATTTCCCCGCACGGCGCGTAGATGATTTCCGACACCGTGGCGCGGTCGGTCGCCTGCCAGTTGTCGCTCTTCGGGCCCGCGAAGTTGTGGGTGCGGCTCGCGCCCTGCGACATGCCCTGGAAGTAGTAGTTGCCCTTTTCCGTTCCGGTCGCTCCCGGCTGCAGGTTCGCGAAGCCGCGGTAGTCGGCCTGGGCGATGCCGAACGTGAAGCCCTGCGGGTAGCTGACTCTGATGTTGAGCTGGCAGTTCTTGCGGAAGTCCGTGGGCGCCGCACCCTGCCCCGCCTGGGCGAGGTACTCGCTGTAGGTCACCGTGAACGCCGTCCGGTCGTCGGCGGCCGCGACCGCCGCGGTGCCGGCGGGGCAGCCGGAACCGTTCACGGTGACGACGTCGATCGTCACGAAATCGGGGACATCGGCTGCTGCGTGGGCGGGCGCGGTCAGGACCGCGGACAGCGCGAGGGCAGCTGCCGCCACCGTTTTCAACATGACCAGCCTTTCTGTTCTGTTCATCGCGGTCGCGGCGGCGGAATCCAGACGATATCGGAAACCCTCCGTGGTGACGGGCCGCCGATTGGGTGACTGAAATAGTCGGTGGTGGGCTCGTGAATGCACGACGAAATGCACGCCCGAAATTTTCGGCGCGCGCGAACCATGTTCGCCCACGGTGCGAAGAATTGACCTGACAGTTGTCTGACGATCGCGTGGCGCGCAGCACGGGCGGCGCCGGGAAGAAGATCCGCACGCGCGGCGTTGACCCTGGTGACTTCGCCCGGACTCGACGAGGAGAGCGCCTGATGGCTCCCGACCAGCTGACCGTCTACTCGACCTCGTGGTGCGGCTACTGCCGGATCCTGAAGAGCTCGCTCGACCGCGAGGGCATCGAGTACGTCGAGATCAACATCGAGGAGACGCCCGGCGCGGCGGACTTCGTGATGAGCGTGAACGGCGGCAACCGCACGGTGCCCACGGTCCACTTCCCGAACGGCGCGGCGCTCACCAACCCGTCGCTCGCGCAGGTGAAGGAGCAGCTCGCGGCCTGACGACCGGGGCTTCCGCAGGCGGGCGAAGGGTGTTCGGGACCGGTCCCGGACACCCTTCTCGTCACCTGCTGGCCGTGCTCATCGAACCGGTCTGTGCGTCACGACGTCGACGCCCCGGTTGCCCTCGCTGACGATCGGGTTGTTCCGGCCGTTCAGGTACTGCTGGAAGAACGCCGAGACGTAGGTCGTGGCGATCTTCCGCTGCTGCTCGGGCGTGAGCGTCGGGCCGGGCGTGCAGAAGTTGTCGTGGTCGTAGGACCACTCGGTGTTGAAGAAGTTGTGGTTCGCCCGCCGCGGGGTGACCTGGTGGAACGGCACCTCGTTGCGCCCCAGCGCGTTGGCGATGTACATGGGTGCCTGCGTCGGCATGCTCGCGGAGTCGCAGTCACCGGTCACGACCGCGAACGGGATCTTGGTGATGCGGTAGTCGAGGTTCTGCGGCGCGTCCGGGTCCGGGCGGTAGTAGCCGGCGGGGGCGAGCGGGAGCACCGCCCTGATCCGGACTCCTCGCGGCAGTTCGGAGACGTGCTGGTCCGAAGCCTGGTAGACGACGCCGCGGCCGCCGCGGGAGTGGCCGAGCGTGCCGACGTTGGTCAGGTCCACGTGCCCCTGGAAGCCGTGCAGGCGCTCCACGAGCGGGCCGGTGCCGTCGTTGAGGTCGCGCCACATCTCGAGGTGCTTGTTCATCAGCGCCGCACGGGCCACGTCGGAGATCTGGCCCGTGATGCCGGCGTTGATCCCGTTCGCGCTCACCGAGACGACCACGAAGCCCTGTCGTGCCAGCTCCTCGCCCAGGTAGTCGTACCCGCGATAGCTCGGGAACGGGTCCCCGGCGGGACAGGGCCACTGCTCCACCTTGTTCACGCACGACTCCCAGTAGCCGTGGGCGAGCATCATGAGCGGACGCTTGCCGACGAGCGTGCGCGGTGCGTGCACGACCGCGGTGAGTTCGAGGTCCGCGACGGTTCCGTCCGGCCCGGTGAGGAAGCCGGGCACCTGGAACGCCCGGTCGCCGAGCGAGTACTCGACCCTGCGCACGCCGGAGCCGTCAGGCGCGGCGGAGGCGGCCGGTGCGACCAGCGTCATCGCCACCACGACGGTGGCCGCGACTTTTCCGAGTTTCATGCCCGGATTCGATCATCGGGTTCTCGGGGTCTCGTGCTGATCTCGTCCTGGTTGTGCCACAAGCGCTCAGGCGCCGTCCCGCGGCCACTCGTAGAGGGCCGACGTCGTCGACTGGCCGTCGAGCGTCTCGCGGAGGACGTCCGCGTGACCGGCGTGCTGCGCGGTCTCCCGGATCAGGTGGAGCACGATCCGCCGGACGGACAACGGCTCCGGGTGCGGGTCCCACGGCGCGGACGGCGGCGGGACCAGCTTGTCGAGCGAAGTGGTGCGCACGGCCTCGTCGGTCGCGCGCACCGCTTCGTCGTAGGACTCGAGCAACAGCTCGAAGTCGTCGCCGGTCCACACGTACTGGCGGCCGTCGAGCCATCCTCGCGGACGGCCCGGCTGCTCGGTCAGGACGTGGGTCCAGCCCCGCTCACACCAGGTGAGGTGCTTGAGCAACCCACCCAGCGTGAGCTCGCTGACCGTCGTGCGCTTCACCGCGTCGGCGGTGGTCAGACCCCGCATCGTGACGCGGAAGGTCCTGCGCTGATCGTTCAGTTCGTGCAGCAGGTCGTCGAGCTCCATGGCCCCGATTGAAGCCAGTGGTGCTCAAGTCCCGGCAGGGCGGCTAGCAGGAGAGGTTGCCGCCCGGCGTCACACCGATGGTGCCGGTGATCCGCTGGTAGTTCGAGACGCGGCTCTGGACCTGCGCCGGGTTGCGGCCGTCGCACTCCAGGGAACCGTTGATGCTGCGGATGGTCTGGCCGAAGCCGGCGCTGTTGACCATCGCGTCGTGGGCCGTCATGCTGCCCGGTCCGCGCTGCGTCATCCAGTACCAGATCGCCGTGCGCCACGCGGTGGTGGAGTTCTGCGCCACCTGGTAGGGGTTCTGCAGCAGGTTCAGGCCCAGGTAGTCACCGGCGGCCTTGTAGTTGAAGTTCCACGACAGCTGGATCGGACCGCGGCCGTAGTAGGCGTAGGTGCCGGCCGGGCAGCCGTAGGGCTGGCTCTCGTCACAGAGGTCGTTGTTCTTGTTGATCTCTTCGATGTAGACGAAGTTGCCGGTCTCGTGCGCGGTGTTCGCGAGGAACGCCGCGACTTCCTGCTTCTTCACCGTGTCGCTGCCGGACGTGCCGAACGCGGGGATGGTGCGTGCCGCGTCGACGAAGCCCTGGTAGGTGTAGAAGCTGTTGCGACCGGAGAACAAGCTGTTGAACTGCGACTCGCTGATCGGGAAGCCGGTGCCGGGCTGGCCGCCACCGCCGCAGTTGTGCGGCTCCCAGAACCACGTGGAGATCGTCGGGTCGTAGCCGGGGTTGTCGTGCTCGGCGATGTAGTAGGAACCGTTGTACTTCACGATGTTGCCCGTGTAGTACTGCCGGCCCGCGACCCAGTCGGTGGCGCCCGAACAGGTGCCACCGCCTCCACCGCCGCCACCGTCACACCCCGTCGGCTCCCAGTACCACGTGGAGACCGTCGGGCTGTAGCCCGGGTTGTCGTGCTCGGCGATGTAGTAGTTGCCTTCGAATCTCACGATCGAGCCAGTGGTGTACCACTGACCCTGTACCCAGTCCGTGAAGGTGCAGGCCTGCGCGGACACTTCTGCCTGAGAAGACGCAGTCGGCGCGATGACGGCCAGCGAAGCCGCCACCACACCTGCCGCGAGAGACGCCAAGATGCGTTTTTTCAGCAAGGTCACCCACTCCTGGAGTCTTGTTTCATCCGAGAGGTCAGGGATGTGAACAGTGCTGAGATTGGCATCAATGGTCCAGACCAGTCAAGGGTCTAGACCTGTTCGCGAGGTTCTTCCCGGTGCGCGCGGCCCAGCCGTGGTATCGCTCTCACGGCGGGGAGCAGGAGGTGTCTTCGCGTTGTGCGCTAAGCACCCGAGCCGTACGGGCGCGTGATGATTTCCAGGGCGTGGCCGTCCGGATCGTTCCAGTACACGCCCCGCCCACCGTCGTGGGTGTTGATCTGCTGGGGCAGCGACTTGTGCGGATCGGCCCAGTGGGCGAGGTCCTGGGCCTTGATGCGGCCGAAGATCTCGTCGAACTCCTCCTCCGTCACCAGGAACGCGTAGTGCTGGCCGGTGATCGGGCCTGCCACGGTCAGGAAGTCCAGCGAGACGCCGTTGGCCACCTCCACCACCGAGAACGGGCCGAAGCGGACCGCGTCCGGCAGGCCCAGGAGGGTGGTCAGGAACTTCGCCGAGCGGGTCTGGTCCGTGCTGTGGACGATCGTGTGGTTGAGCTGTACGGGCATGTCTCCTGCTTACTCCGGTGGACGAGCTCGTGTCGTGCAGTCGCCGACCTGCGGCCGAGGGGTGTCCGGGGAGGTGGTGTTCCGGTAATACTGCCCCTTATGCGGACACTGGTTGTAGTCGGACTGTTACTAGGTTTAACAGTTCCTGCGCAAGCGGCTCAGGCGGACGAAGATCCCTCGTCCCTGGTGAACCCCTTCGTGGGTACGCAGAACTTCGGCAACACCTTCCCCGGTGCGTCGGTGCCGTTCGGGATGGTGCAGGTCAGCCCTGACACGGGCGGTCAGGGCGGGTACGACTACAAGGCCACCTCCCTCTACGGGTTCTCGCAGACCCACCTGTCGGGGGTCGGCTGCGGTGTCATGGGCGAGCTGCCGGTGATGCCGACGGTCGGGTCCGTTGACAACGTTGACATCAACGCCTACAAGTCCGAGTTCAGCCATTCGGACGAGACCGCGCAGCCCGGGTACTACCGGGTCGGGCTGCCGCGGTACGGGGTGAACGCCGAGCTCACGGCCACGCAGCGGACCGGGTGGCAGCGCTACACGTTCCCCTCGTCCGGTGCGGCCAACGTCCTGTTCAACACCGGCAAGTCCAACCAGACGGTGCTCGACTCCGAGATCCACGTCGTCGGTGACCGGACCATCGAGGGCCGTGTGCGCAACGGGCGGTTCTGCGCGGGCAAGGACGAGCACACCGTCTACTTCACGGCGTCGTTCGACCGGCCGTTCGCGTCCTTCGGGTCGTGGCGGGGGAGCGCTCTCACCCCTGGTGGCCGGGATGCCGCCGGCACGGGCGGGAACGGTGCCTGGGTCACGTTCGACTCCTCGGCCGACCGCGACGTCGTGCTGAAGATCGGCCTGTCCTACACCGGGCTCGAGGGCGCGCGGAAGAACCTCGCGGCGGAGGCTCCCTCCTACGACTTCGACGCGGTGACCAAGGCCGCCAAGGACACGTGGAAGAAGCAGCTGGAGGCCGTCAAGATCTCCGGCGGGCCGCGGGACCGGCAGGTCGCCTTCTACACCGCGCTCTACCACTCGGTGATGCACCCCAACCTCGCCGGCGACGTGGACGGCAGGTACCTGGGCTTCGACAACCAGGTCCGCACGGCCTCGGGGTACACGCCATACCAGAACTTCTCGCTCTGGGACACGTACCGGCCGCAGAACCAGCTGCTGCAGATCCTCGAACCGAAGGTCGCCCGGGACGTCGCGCTGTCCGTCGTGGCCAGCGGGCGGGACGGCGGGTGGTTGCCGCGCTGGGCGCTGGCGTCGTCCGAGACCAACATCATGACCGGTGACCCGGTGACGCCGTTCCTCGTGGAGGCGTGGTCGAAGGGGCTGCTCAAGGGGTACGAGGAGGAGACCTACCAGCTCCTGCGGACCAACGCGACGTCGTTGCCGCCCGCCGACTCGCCCTACAACGGGCGCTCCGGCGTCACGTACTACCAGGACCGCGGCTACATCCCCTCGGGCCTGGAGCTGGGCGTGGACTGCGCGCACAAGGGCGGCGACAACGACTGCGTGCACCCGGCCTCGGCCACGCTCGAGTACGCGGCGGCCGACGCCTCGCTCGCGCTGATGGCCAAGGGGCTGGGCAAGCGGGCCGACGCGCGCCTGTTCGCCGACCGCGGCCAGTGGTACCGCAACCTGTGGGACTCCTCGACCGGCCAGTTCCGGCCGCGCACCGAGGCGGGCACCTGGCTGACGCCGTACAACCCGGTCGACGCCTCGCACCAGTTCCACGAGGGCGGCGCCTACCAGTACCAGTGGCTGGTCCCGCAGGACCCGGCCGGGCTGGTGTCGCTGATGGGCGGCCGCAAGGAGACCGAGAAGCGCCTCGACTCGTTCTTCGCCTACGACAAGCTGCTGATCGACCCCGCCGGCACCGCCCGGCAGGACTGGATCACCGAGCCGTACGACTACTACGGCAAGCCGACCTACAACCCGAACAACGAACCCGACCTGCTCGCGCCGTACATGTACCTGTGGGCGGGCGCGCCGTCGAAGACCGCGACGGTCGTGCGGGCGGCGATGACGCTGTTCACCACCGGCCCGGACGGCATGACCGGCAACGACGACCTGGGCACGATGTCGGCCTGGTACGTCTTCTCGTCGCTGGGTCTGTACCCGACGTTCAACGGCGCGGACTTCCTCGCGTTGTCGTCGCCGCAGTTCGAGTCCGCGACCGTCCGGATCGGACAGTACGGCTCGCAGGGCGGCACGCTCACGGTTTCGGCGAAGGGCGTGTCGGACACCAACCGGTACATCAAGAACGTGTCGTTCGGCGGCAAGGACGTCCGCAAGACCTACCTGACGTGGTCGTCGTTGCAGCGCGGCGGCAAGCTCACGCACGAGGTGTCGTCGAAGCCGTCGTCGTGGGGCACGGGCCGGTCGGACGAGCCGCCGTCGCTCAACGACGGCAACGCCGACTCGCGCCGCGCCGTCTCGGCGTCGCTGCGCAACTCCGAGATCGTCGTGCCGACCTCCGACACCGCGCAGTCGCTGACGCTGCAGCTCGACGTGCTCGCCCAGTCGCCGGGTGCCACGACGGTGCGGCCGCAGGTGACCGCGCCCGCCGGGTGGAAGGTGAGCGGCGCCAAGCCGGTCACCCTCGTGTCGCGGCACCTGCCGACGCAGAAGACCGTGCCGTTGACGGTGTCGGTGCCCCAGGGCGTGGCACCGGGTTCGTACGAGATCGGCGTCCAGGTGGACCAGGTCGCGCTGAAGGCGGTGGTCGAGGTCAAACCGGCCGCTATCTGCGCGTTCTCGACGTGTTCGGTGGACGTGACGCCGGAGCTCAACCACGACGGCACCGCCACGGTCGCGGACTCGGCGGCCGGTGACTTCGACGGCGGCGGCTGGAGCTACGACGCCGCGCTGCTGCCGCCGAAGGGCCCCGTGACGTGGGGCGGCATCACCTACCAGGCGCCGGACCCGACCGGCACGGCGCCGAACTTCGTGGAAGCACGGGGTCAGGCCATGCTGTTGCCGCCGGGGCAGTTCTCGTGGCTGCACGTCGTCGGCTCGTCGCACAACGGGCCGGTGTCGACCGCCTTCACCGTCTGGTACGCCGACGGCACCTCGGCCGAGGTCGCCGCCACCGTGCCGGACTGGGCGGGTGGTGGCCCGGCCGTGCTGGAGATGCCGCACCGCATCAAGGCGGGCCAGGGCGTGGACGGACCGCCGGTGCGGCTGTTCGGCCAGTCGCTGCGCCTCGACGCCACCAAGACGGTCCGTTCGGTGACCCTGCCGGACGACCCGCGGGTGGAGCTGTACGCGCTGACCCTGGCCTGATACTGGAGGAGTGGAACTCCTCGGGAGCAGTCAGCGGTCGCGCGTGCGGGCCGACGGCGACCGCGTCGTCAAGCACGTCATCGGCGACGCGGCCGCCTTCACCCGCGAGGTCACCGCGCTGCGGCTGGCCGCGCACACCGGAGTGGTGCCGCGCGTCCTCGAGGTCGACGAGGACGCGCGGACCGTGGTCCTCGAACGGCTCCGGTCCGACCCGCTGCGCGAGGACTGGGTCGTCGACTACGCCCGCGGCCTGGCCCGCCTCCACGCCGCGACCGGCCCCGGTCACGCCGGACTCCTGCCGCGGCAGGAGATCCCGGACCCGACACCGTTCCTGCGGTTCGTGCGGGCTCTCGGCGTCGAGGTCGGCGGCGCCGAGGCCGAGCTGGTCTTCGAGGACACCGGGAAGTTCGACCTGCTGCACGGCGATCCCTGTCCCGGCAACGACCTCTACACCGAGCGGGGCGCGCGGTTCGTCGACCTGGAGGGCGCGTGCCTGGGCGACGGCCTCACCGAGCTCGTCTACCTGCGCATCGGGTTCCCGACCTGCGCGCTCGTCACCGAGACGCCGCGTGCGCTGCGCGAAGCCGCCGAGCAGGCCTACTTCGCGGAGCGCGGGTACGAGACCGGGCTCGAGGACGCGTGCGTGCGGTGGCTGGTGCAGGGCGACGCGCTGGTGCAGCGGCAGGAGCGGGACGGCCGGGACCACCTCGCCAGGGTCGTCGACGAGGACTGGAAGTGGTACAGCACAACGGCTCGCGGCCGGCTGATGTACCGCACGCGGGTCGTGGCGACGTTCACCGAGACGCACCCCGAGACGAGCGCGCTGGCGCACCGCCTCCTCGGCCGCATGAACGAGGTCTGGGAGCGCCGGCCGATCGCGACCCGCCGCGAGCACCGGTCATGACCAGGCGGACAGCCTCAGCCGTGAGGTGAAGGAGCGGTCCTCCCCGCTCACCGGGTCGACGAAGGACAGCGTGCGGGCCAGCAGCTGCAACGGCGCCGTGAAGTCGTCGAGCGGGCGTTCCCGCAGCACGGGGTAGAAGTCGTCGTTCAGGATCGGCACGCCGAGACCCGACATGTGCAGGCGCAGCTGGTGCGTGCGGCCCGTCACCGGTCTGAGGCGGTAACGGCCCAGCCCGTCCCGGTGCTCCACGAGCGACACGTGCGTCTCGGCGTTCGGCTCGCCGTCGGTCTCGAACGCCGTGATGATGCCGCGTTCCTTGACGATCCGGGACCGCACGACCCGCGGCAGCTCCAGCGCGGCGTCGTACGGCGCGATCGCCTCGTACTCCTTCGACACCACCCGGTCGCGGAACATCGTCTGGTACCTGCCGCGCAGCTCCCGGCGCACGACGAACAGCACGAGCCCGGCCGTGACGCGGTCCAGGCGGTGCGCGGGGGAGAGGTCGGGCAGGCCCAGCGAGTCGCGCAGCTTCACGAGCGCCGTCTGCATGACGTGCTGGCCGCGCGGGATCGTCGCGAGGAAGTGCGGCTTGTCGGCGACCACGATGTCGTCGTCCCGGTGCACCACCCCGACCTCGAACGGCACGGGCACCTCGACCGGCAGGTCGCGGTGGAACCAGATGTAGCTGTCCGGCACGAACGGCGCGTCGATGCCCACCGGGCCGGTGACGCTCCAGATCCGTTCCTCGCGCAGCATCTCGGCGATGCGCTCCGGCGCCACCCGCGGCAGGCGTTCCTCCAAGTGGTCGCGCAGCAGCAGCCACGGGCCTTCGGGAGGCAGCTTCAACCGGGCCGCGTCCAGGCCGTTGCGCTGGGGGAGGGGGGAGGAAGGTTTGCGTCTCATCGCACCGGCCAGTCTAAATGGTCGGGAAATCCGAACGACATCGCTCGAAAACATTCGCTGTACCGAAGAGACCAGTTCGCCGAGGCTGGAGCCATGTCGGTCTTCCTCGTCCTCGGCTCGGTCGTGTCGCTCCAGTTCGGCGCGGCCTTCGCGAGCCAGCTCTTCGGCCAGGTCGGTGCGCCCGGTGCGACGGCGCTGCGGCTCGGCATCGCGGCGCTGGTGCTCGCGGTGGTCGCGCGGCCGAGGTTGCGGCAGGAGACGCTGGTGCTCGGCATGACGATGGCCGGCATGAACGGCACGTTCTACCTCGCCCTCGACCGGATTCCGCTCGGCGTGGCCGTGACGATCGAGTTCCTCGGACCGCTGGGGCTCGCGGCGGTGCTCGGCAGGAGGCCGCGGGACTTCGTCTGGGTCGGGCTGGCGCTCGCCGGCGTCGTCGTCCTGGGCGTGCGCGAGTACACGGGCGCGAAGCTCGACCTGGTCGGCGTCGCCCTCGCGTTGATCGCGGCCGTGTTCTGGGCCTGCTACGTCCTCGCCGGGCGCGAGGTCGCGACGGCCGGGCTCGGGACCGGCGGCCTCGCGGGAGCCAGCCTGGTCTCTGCGGCGCTCACGCTGCCGTACGGGCTGTCGGCGGCCGGCACCGCCTTGTTCGAGCCCCGCGTCCTGCTGCTCGGCACGCTGGTGGCGCTGCTCGCGTCCGCGATCCCCTACACCCTGGAGATCAGGGCGCTGAAGACGTTGCAGCCCAGCACGTTCGGCGTCGTGCTCGCGCTCGAACCCGCCGCGGCGGCGCTGGCCGGCGCGGTCCTGCTGGGCCAGCACCTCGGCGTGGTCTCGCTGTGCGGCATGGCGCTCGTGATCACGGCCGGGGTTGCAGCGGCGCTACGGAGAGCGCCAGCGTCTCGCGAAAGGCCCGCACCGCGGGATGCTGACCTCGGCCTGCCCGTGCCGCGGTGAACAGCAGGCGCGACATCGGCGCTGGCAGCTCGTGCAGGTCGACGGTGATCTCGCGGTCGTACCAGACGAGGTCGGGCAGCAGCGCTACCGCGAGATCGCGTTCCACGAACCGCAGCTTCACCAGCACGTCCATCGACGAGAAGCGCACGTCCGGCTCGAACCCGTTGTGGCGGCACCAGTTCACGTTGAACCTCCGCTGCGGGTAGCCGGTGGGTTCCATGATCCACGGGTAGGTGCCGATCTCGCCGGCCGGCAGTCCGCGGGGAACGGCCAGCCGGATCGGGTCCCGGTACAGCTCCCGGTAGTCGAGCCCGGTGAACCTGGCCTCCGGCTGGTCCGGCCACTCCTCCGCGAAGACCAGGTCGAAGTCCCTGGCGTTCAACGCGGAGAGCGCTTCGGCCGGGTCGAGCACCTGGAACTCGACCCGCAGCGCCGGGTGCTCGTCGCGCATCCGCGCCAGCGTCGCCGGGATCAGCGCCAGCGCCGCCGTCTGGAACGTCGCGACCCGCAGCGTGCCGGTGACCTCGTGCAGCGACGCGGCGACCTCGGACTCGGCCTGTTCGAGCCGCGCGAGGACCTCCTCGGTGTGCCGCACCAGGATCTCGGCCTGCGGCGTGAGCCGCACCCGCCGGCCCACGGGTTCCAGCAGCGGCACGCCGACCTCGTTCTCCAGCAGCGACAGCTGCTGCGACACCGACGACGGGCTGTAGTTCAACGCCTGCGCGACCGCCGCCAGCGTGCCCCGACGGGAGAGTTCGCGCAGCAGCCGCAATCGGTGGAGGTCGAACATCCGATCATTATTCCGGCCCGGCGCCGGCGCCGCCCCCTGAGCAGCGGAGGTCGCGCTGCCACCCGGTGACGAGGTCCCGGTGACGGACGGCCGCACGAGGGCGGAACCGCGTCGGGTGGCTCGGTCCGGACGCGGTCACGCGCTCAGGCGGGAGAGCCGCGTCGTGTCGGGTGCGGCCGTCCCGATGCGGGTCACCGTCGGCCGCGCCGCGCCGGCGGACCGGTGGTGCCGGAGTCCGAGCGCCTGTCTGGCGCACCACGCGCTCGCGACGAGGAGCACTGCGGCGAGCGCACAGGGCCAGGCGGTGGCCTCGGTGATCGCCAGTCCGGCGTTCGTGGCGCTGAGGAGTCCGAAGACGCTGGTCAGCAGCCACCAGGTGAGTCGATCGTCGCATGTGCGGGCCGTCATGGCGGCCCGGTTACCCGTTCTCGAGCTCCCTCACACCTTCCTCTTCCTCCTTCTTCTCGCCGCGGCGGCGCATGAAGCCGAAACCGGGGATGCCGAGGATGGCCTGGCGCATGTCGCTCGTGACCTCGAGCAGCTGGTGCACCTCGGGCCCGACCTTGTCCAGGGTGGCGAGGATCGGGAGGATGTCGCTGGTCAGGTGCTCGGTGAGGACCGGCAGCTCGTCGACGAGCTTGATCGCGGCCTCGACCTCCTGCGGCGAGAGCTCCTCCACGAACCGCTTCGCGAGCGGCTGGGCCTGCTTCGCGATGGGCTCGTAGATGCCGATCAGCTCGTTGGCCGTGTCCGCGGTGTGGCTCGCGGTCGTGACGACCAGTCCGGCCCGTTCCGCGACGTCGCTCGCGCTCGCCGTGATCGCGCGGACCTCGTCCACGGCCTTCTCCGCGTCCGTCACGACGTTGGCCGTGCGCTCGACCAGCTCGTCGGCCCTCGCCACGACGCCGTCGACGGCGTCGATGGTGCTGTTGACCTTGCGGACGAGTTGTTCGACCTCGCCGATGAGGTCCAGCACGCGGCTCGGGACCGCGGCGACGGCGGCCGTCGTGTCGAGGGCGGCGCCGAGCGCCTGCTTGGCCAGTCCCATGCCGGGGATCTCCATGAGCCCACTTTATTCAGGTGCGGCCTCCCGCGCGGAGCGAGCGAGGACGTGTCGGTGGTGGACCGTCCGGCTCACGGCGTTGCCCGGTTCGGCGTAGAGCCATTCGTTTTCCGGAATTGTCAGACCCCGTCATTAGTCTCACTGATGTCTGCCAGTCGGCTGACCGGACGATCCGGGAACCGTGCACCGTCCGAAGTTGTCAAAGCCGGGGGTTAGCATCCCCGGCGGGCGAGGGAGGGCGCGCGATGTCTTGGTGGCACCGGATCAGACGAGTCGTCTCCGGGGGAGGGCGGGAGTCGGCGAGTTTCGTCGCCGCTCTGCTGGGGGTGCTGGTGCTCGCGGGCGCCGCGCTCGGGCAGGGCATCTCCCGGACGTCGGTCGCGGTGTCGGACGGGCTCACCTGGCTGGGCGACGACCAGCGCGGCGAGGTCGTCCAGGTCAACCCCGTGTCGGGCAAGCCGCAGACGCGCCTGCAGATCAGCGGCCCCGACTCGCAGCTCGAGATCGCGCAGGAGGACGGCCGGCTGATCGTCCTGAACCGGCGCACCGGCGAGATCACCGTCATCGACCTCGCCACGCTGCTCGCGTCCGGCCGCCGCCAGGCTCCTCCCGGCGCGACGAGCAAGGTCCTCGTGTCCAACGGCATGGTGTTCGTCGTCGACCGCGCCGCCGGCACGGTGCACACCGCCGACCCGCTCACGCTGGCCGACATCGGCCAGACCTGGCAGGCCGGCCAGCCGCTCGCCGACGCCGTCGTGGACGAGCGCGGCGTGCTGTGGCTGGTCGACCACGGCGGCACGCTGCGCTCGCTCGACTGGTCCGACGACCAGGAGCGGTTCGAGGAGCGGTCGCACCGGCAGGTCAGCGGCGCCGGTCCCCGCACGGTGCTCGTGCCGCACGACCAGGGCGTCACGCTGATCGGTCTCGACGGCGGCGTCGTGGTGCGCGACGGCACGGGCGAGGACGTGTCGCGGTCGACCGACCGCACCGATGCCGAGGTGATCGCGGCGCAGCGGGCGCCGGCGGACCTCGTGCCCGCGTCGGTGCCCGACTCGTCCGCGGTCGTGCTCGTCGTCGACGGTCAGGTGCAGCGCGTGGACGTGGGGGCGCTGGGGTGCCCGAAGCCGGGCCGCCCCGCGGTGTTCCGCGACAAGGTCTACGTGCCCTGCAAGGGCTCCGGCAAGGTCATCGTCCTCGACCGCGGCGGCAAGCGCGGCGGCGACGACGTCCGCACGTCCGGCGGGTCCGACCCCGAGCTGGTGTTCGACGACGGCCGGTTGTTCGTGAACGTGCCGGGCTCCTCCACGGGCGTGCTGGTCGACGCCGACGGCGCCACGCGGTCGCTGACGATCCGCAGCCCCGAGCTGCCGGTGAAGGACCCGGACCGCTCGCCGCCGCCGTCGGTGCCGCCGCCCCCGCCGCCGAACCCGAACGAGCCGGTGAAGCCGCCGCGCAACCCCGGCAACAGCGGCACCAACGGCACCGGTCCGACCACGGAGGTCCCGCCCCCGCCGTCGTCCGCGCCCCCGTCGTCGTCCTCCGGTGGCGCCGCCCCGGCCGCGCCCGCGGGCGTGACGGTCAGGGAGAAGTCGCGCAGCGGTTCGGCGCTGGTCGTGACGGTGAGCTGGAGCGCGGCCGCGTCGGCCGACCCGATCGTGGGCTACACGGTCTCCGGGTCCGGCTCGTTCAGCGGCGGCTCGGTGTCGGCCCAGGTCTCGGGCACCTCGACCGACCTCTCGGTGCCGTGCACCGGGTCGAGCTTCTGCACGGGCGGCCGGCTCGACGTGACGGTGCGCGGGTCGACGGCCTCGCAGGCCGGTGCGGCGGGCATGGCGGCGTTCACCGTGTCGCCGCCCGCGACCACGAACCCGCCGAACACCCCGCCGCCCAACACGCCGCCGCCGGTGACGACCACGACGACCCCGCCCTACACCCCGCCGCCCACGACGACCACGACGACCCCGCCGCCTCCACCGCCGCTGCCGACCGCGGGTGCCACGGTGATCACCGGGGCTACCGGCGCCCGCACGCTGCCGACGCGCCGGCTGACCCTGAGTCCACCAGCCGACTGGGCGAGCCACAACGGCCGGTGCGAGGTCGTGAACAAGACGTACGGGTACTCGGTCGGCATCGCGTGCAACGCCACGTCGGCGACGATCGAGGTCGACGAAGGCAGCAACGCGCTGGTCGTGCGGGCCTATGCGGCGACCGGTGCCGGCCAGGTCGACTCGGCCCAGCGGAACGTGATCTTCACCTACGACGAGTGCGCCGGGAAGCCGAACTGCATCCCGAAGATGGCGCCCGCCGGTGCGGGGACCGCGCCGATGGGCGCGGGTGGTCTTGGCTTGCTGGCGTGCGCGTTCCTGCTGCGCATCGGTGTTCGGAAGGAAGACGAGAAGTGATCGACACCGGTGAGGTCTCCGCCTTCCGCGACCTGCACACGCGCCTCGGCGACGCGGTCGAGGCCGCGGTGCGCGGCAAGCGCGACGTTGTCGACCTGGTGCTCGTGGCCATGTTCGCGGGTGGCCACGTGCTGCTCGAGGACGTGCCGGGCACGGGCAAGACGACACTGGCCCGTGCCGTGGCCGGTGCCCTGGGCGGCATCTCGCGGCGCGTGCAGTTCACGCCCGACCTGCTGCCGTCCGACGTCACGGGCACCTCGGTCTACGACCCGCAGACGGGCCAGATCCGGTTCCGGCCGGGTCCGGTGTTCGCGAACATCGTGCTGGCCGACGAGATCAACCGCGCCGCGGCCAAGACGCAGTCCGCGCTGCTCGAGGTGATGGAGGAGCGGACCGTCACGATCGACGGCGTCGGGCACGCGGTGCCGGACCCGTTCCTGGTGGTGGCGACGCAGAACCCGATCGACCTCGACGGCACGTACCGACTGCCGGAGGCGCAGCTCGACCGGTTCATGCTGCGCACCTCGATCGGCTACCCGTCGGTCGAGGACGAGCTCGACGTGCTGCGCCCCGGCAGCGGCGCCGGCCGGATCGCCGACGTGCGCACGGTGACGTCGCCGCGCGAGGTGAGCGCGTTCAGCGGCCGGTTGCAGCAGCTGCACGTGGCCGACCCGATCCTGCAGTACATCTCGTCGCTGGGCGCGGGCACGCGTGGCGACGAACGACTGCGCCTGGGCACCTCGACGCGTGGTCTGCGCACGCTCGTGCGGTGCGCCCAGGTGTACGCGGCGTCGAAGGGCCGGCACTTCGTGGTGCCGCAGGACGTCCAGGACGTCGCCGAGCCGGTGCTGGCCCACCGCCTGGTGCTGACCAGGGAGAGCGTGCTGGCGGGCGTGACGACGTCCGAGGTGCTGGCCGACGTGCTCTCGCACGTGGCGGTGCCCAAGCCCGCGGCGCAATGAGACTCACCGTGCGCGGCACCGGCACGGCGGTGCTGGGCCTGCTGATGCTCGGGTTCGGGCTGTGGTGGCGCTACGCGGGCATGGCGGCGTTCGGGCTGGCGCTGACCGCGCTGGTGGTCGCGTCCGCGGTGTCGGTGCTGGTGGCGTCGCCGCTGACGGTGTCGCGCACCGTCCGCCCCCGCACGGTGCCGCGCCTGGCGCGGTGCAGCGGCCGCCTGGAGCTGTCGGCCGTGGGCCGCTGGCCGGTGGCGCTGGACGCCGTCGACCAGGTGGCGGGCGCGCCCATGTCCGTGGACGTGCCGCTGCTGAAGCCCGGCGCGGTCGAGGCGGTCGACTACGCGATCCCGACCGAACGCCGCGGCGTGTTCGACGTGGGCCCGCTGACGTTGCGCCGCAAGGGCCTGGCCAGTCTCGCACAGGCCCGCACCGTGCTGGGCGAGGTCGTGCAGGTGCGGGTCGTGCCGCGCGTGCTGCCGGTCCGCGGCCTGCCCTCGGGAGCCCGCCGCGGCCAGGTGGGCGCCGACGAACGGGTGGAGCGCGGCGGCACCGACCTGGTGGGCCTGCGCGAGTACGTGCCGGGCGACGACCTGAGGCGCCTGCACTGGGCGACGTCCGCGCGCACCGGCACCCTGATGATCCGCGAGGACGCCGACCCGGCCCGCCCGCACCTGGCCGTCCTGCTCGACGACAACGCCGCCTCCTACGAGGACGCCCAGCGCTTCGAGGAGGCCGTGGAGGTGGCCGCCTCCCTGGTCACCTCGGCCCTGGACCAGGGCCACCCGGTGCGGCTGCTGACCTCGTCCGGCGGCACCGACCGCGAGGAGAACCAGGACTCGGCCCCGCTCCTCGCGGCCCTGGCCGACCTGGAACTGCAGGACGTGGACGGCCGCCCGACCGTGCCGGTGCGCGACCTGGACGTGGTGGCCGTGATCAGCGGCAAGCAGGTCCCCGCCCTCGTGCTGGAGGCGGGCAGGGCGGCGTTCGGCACCGTGCTGGTGGTCGACGAGCAGCGCCCGGCGAGCGCGTCCGGCTCGGTGCTGGTGATCAGCGGGCCCAGGGCGGAGGACCTGGTGGACGCGTGGAACGCGGTGGTGGCCCGATGAGCCGCGCACAGGTGGTGCTGGTGGCGGGCCGGGGTCGGCTTGGCGCGGCTGTGGTGGCGGCGGGCCGGGGCCAGTTCGGCTCGGCCGTGCTGGTCGCGGGCCAGCCCGGCTTGACCGTGCCCAGGCAGAAGCTCCCGACCTCCGCCGCACCCGAAACCACCGCTCTCACCGCTCTCACCGCCCCCGCCGCACCTGGGACCACCGCCTCCACCGCTCCCACCGCCTCCACCGGCGCGCGTCCCACCAGCCCGCCCCACCCGGCGGTGACCCGATGAGCGAAACGCGAGCCACACCGGCGGCCACCCGGCTGAGCGGCGCCCTCAAGTACGCGTGGGTCTGCGCGGTCGTCCTCGTCGGCGCCCTCCAGCTGGCCCAGGCCTGGGACGGCGCGTACGTCTACTTCGGACTGGCCGCGTTCACCGGTTTCCTGGCCCTGCTCCTCACGCGGTGGGTCCCGGCGGGCCTGGCCGCGCTGGCCGTCATGGTCCTCGCCCTGGCAGCGGGGTTCTTCGCGGCGAAGGGCGCGTCGCCGGACCGCGATCCCACCTGGGTCCTGCTCGACACCGTTCCCAGGCTGCTGACCGCGGCCCGGCCGGCGCCGGCGACGCCCGAGCTGCTCGTGCCCGGACTGCTGCTGGTCATCGGCGTCTCGACGGGCGCGGTGCTGTCGGTGGCCAAGCGGAACACGGCGCTCTTCGTGCCCGCGCTGGGCGCGGCGAGCCTCTACGTCAGTGCCGCGCTGCTCACCACCGGCCGTGCCGACCGCTACGGGCTCGTGGCGCTCGTCCTGGTGGTGCTGCTCGCCCTGGGGTGGCTCGTCATCGACCGGCGCGGGCCCGTCGTGCCGCCCGCGGTGCTCGCGACGGCGCTGGCGGCGTTGACGCTGCTCGCGTTCGTGCTGCCCACCAACGGGTTCGAGCCGCGCAGACTCGTCACGCCGCCGATCACCGACATCGCCATCTCGAACCCGCTGCCGCAGCTCGCCGCCTGGGCCGCGCAGGGGGACGCCGAGCTCTTCCGGATGCGCGGGCCCGAGGTGCCGGTGCGCCTGGTGACGCTCAGCCGCTACACCGGCGCGTCGTGGGAGGCGGCCGCCACGTACGGGCCGCTCGGTGTCGTGGACGCGCCCGACCTGCCCCTCGGCGGCAAGACGCAGGCCGCGAGCGCCGACCTGGTGATCACCGGCCTGCAGGGCGAGTGGCTGCCTGGTGTCGGGAAGCCGCAGGCGGTGTCGCTCAGCGACGCCATGGTGGACCCGGACACCGGTTCGCTCGTGGTCGCCGAGGGCATCCGGACCGGGCTCAGCTACACGGTCCGCGGCGTCGTGGAGACGCCGGCCGACGCCGACCTGGCCGAGGCGCAGGTGCCGGCCGACGCGACGAGGTACACGGCGTTGCCGCGCCTGCCGTTCACGCTGGCCGACTACGCGCGGCAGGCGACGGCCAACGCGCGCACGCCGTACGAGAAGGCCGTGGCGCTGGAACAGGTCGTGCGGCTCAACCGCCGCCCGGACGCCGAGGCGCCCGTCGGGTCGTCGTACGCGCGGCTGGAGACGTTCCTGTTCGGCGCGCCGGGGGAGTCCGGTGCGGGGGCGGGCACGGCGGAGCAGTTCGCGTCGGCGTACGCGGTGCTCGCCCGCGCGGTCGGCCTGCCGACGCGCGTGGTGGTCGGCTTCCAGCCGGTGCCGGAGCAGAACGGCGAACGGGTCGTGCGCGCCGCCGACGCCACGGCCTGGCCCGAGGTGTACTTCAGCGGCTGGGGCTGGGTCGCCTTCGACCCGGTGTCGGGCAACGGAAGCGGCCCCAGCGCCGCCTCCAAGCGCGAGGTGCTGAACCGGCTGGCCTCCACGACCGCGAAGCCGACGCCGACGTCGTTGCCGTCCGTGCCGCCACTGGTGCAGCCGACGGCCGTCCAGCCCGACGCGCAGGCCGCTCCCGCGGCACCGAAGGGTTTCCCGTTCTGGGTGCTGACACCGGTGCTGGTGCTGGTCGTCCTCTACGCGGCACGCACGTCGCGCCGCCTGAGGCTGCGCTCGGCGGGACCGGTGGGCGCGTGGAACGAGGTGCTGGACGCGCTGCAGCTGGCCGGCCGGAAGCCCGAGCCCAGTCGCACGGTGCCGGACGTCGGCCGCGACTGGGGCGAGCCGGGACGGCAGCTCGCCGTGCTGGTGGACCAGGCCGCCTTCGCGCCGCAGCCCGCCCAGGCGGGACCGAGCTGGACGCTGGCCCGGCAGGTGCGCAAGGCGGTGCGGCGCAAGGCTTCCTGGTGGCGCAAGGTGGTGTGGGCGGTGGATCCGCGCCCGTTGTTCCGGCGCTGACGAACCGGCGCCGACGAACCGGCGTCAGCGCACGACCTGGGCCGCGATGCAGTTGCGGCCCGGCACCTTGAGCAACGCCTCGCACAGGCCGGGCGCCACCACCGACGGGAACGGGCCGATCCAGATGAACTGGGTGAACCTCGTGTCGTCGGGGACGATGGCGGAGCAGACGTCGTCCCGCCGGCTCAGGAACGCCGTCTGGTCCCTGAGCGCCGGGTTCGCGCTCTCCCGGTACTGCACCCACAGCGACTCGTAGTCCAGCAGCACCTTGACCTCCTCCGCCCGCATCGCACCCTCGAGCGAGTGCAGGACGAGCACGGACGAGCCGGGGTCGCAGGGCATGTCGGAGTACTCGAGCTGGACGGGCTCGGTGCGGGGGGAGGGCGAAGCGCTGGTGCCGGCGGGTGTGGACGGCGAGAGGCTGCCGCCGATCAGCAGGCCGATGCCGATCCCGACGGCGAGCGGGACGGCTGCCAACGCCACGAGTGTTCGGCGCTTGAGTCCACGGGCGAACAGCGGTGGGCCGGCATAACGAGCGCTTTGCACGCGGGGGACCGTACGCCAGTGCGTGCACGCGCAACAACGCGGCCTCGAAACGTCAATTCTTGTTGGCGCAGACTTTCGCGGAGCTGCCGCGTTCGCCGCTGTAGCCGAATGCCGCGATCTGGAAGCAACGCCGCGAACCGCCACCGTCGTCGATGACGTACTTCGTGCCACCACCGGTCACGCGGGTCACCGCGACCGGTTTCGCGCCGGTCACGTCGATCACCACGAACTCGGCCTGCCCGCCGCTCGGGTCGCTCCACTCGAGCTCGATCGCCTTGCCCGCGTACTCCGCGCGCTTGAGCACGGGGATGAACTTCGGGTCGGTGTTGGGTGGCGGGCCCGCGTCGGCCGACTCGGACGTCGGCACGGGGATCGTCGTGGTCGTGGTCGTGACCGGCGGCTGGGCCTGCTGCCGGTCGTCGGGGCGGTTCAGGATCAGGCCCGCCAGCACGCCACCGGTCACCGCGATCACGGCCAGCAGCGCGAGCACGCCGCCGCGCTTGGCCTTGCGGACCGGTGCCGTCATCGGCTCCGGCGGGGGCAGGTCCACGGTCGGCAGCACCGCGACCGGCGGCGGGGGAGGTGGCGCGGGGACGTGGTCGGTGCGGCGGTAGGTCAGGTCCTCGAGACGCCCCCGCCAGGAGTCGTCGGTCTCCGGTTCCGGTTCGGGCTCGGGTTCCGGCTCGGGGACGAAGCCGCGCGGGCCGAAGCCGGGCGCCTCGGTCGGGCCCTCGGGGTAGAACTCCGCGCGCTCGCCCAGCACCGCCGTCGAGTCGGGGTCCACAATGGACACGGCACTGCCGGAGGCGACCGCCGCCAGCGCGTCGCGCAGCTCCAGCGCCGAGCCATAGCGCTCCGCGCGGTCCTTGCGCAGGCAGCGGTTGAGCACGGCGACGAGCGAGGCCGGCACGTCGAACCGCGTCAGCGGGCGAGGTTCGGAGTTGCTCACGCGGCCGACGTAGGACAGCAGCGTGTCCTCGTCCGGGTTGTCCGACGCGAACGGCGGCTTGCCCTCCAGCAACGTGAAGAGCGTCGAGCCGAGCGACCAGAGGTCGTCCGCGAACGACGGAGTGGCGCCCTCGATCATCTGCGGGGCGGCGTGCCGGTAGCTGACCATCTGCAGCGACGCGGAGTGGCCCGCGTCGGCGCCGCGCGCGATGCCGAAGTCGGCCAGCACGTAGGAGGTGGGCAGCACCAGGACGTTCTGCGGCTTCACGTCGCGGTGCAGGATGCCCTGGCCGTGCGCGAACGCCAGCGCATCGGCCACCGCGACGCCCGCCGCCACCACGTCCGCGACCGGCAACGGGCCCATGGCGCGCAACCGGTCGTGCAGCGAGCCGCGTTCGTAGAACTCCATGACGATGCACATGCGGCCGTCGGGCAGCGTGCCCGTGTCGAGGACGGTGACGATGTGCGGGTGCTGCCGCCCGAGCTCGACGGTGATCGCGAGCTCGCGGCGGAACCGCGCCACCGTCGCCGGGTCGCTCACCTGCAGCACCTTGACGGCGACGTCGCGGCCCAGGCCGTCCTGGCGGGCGCGGTAGATCGTGCCCTCGCCGCCCTGCGCGATCACGCGGAAGCCGCTGTAGCCGGGCAACGCGATCTCGGGAGCCTGCGGGGCGCCCTGCGCGGGCGCCCAGGCCATCAGATCGTCGTCCACCGGCGGATCCTAACCCGGAGCGGTCACCTCACCGCCGGACGTTCGGTGCGAACGCCCCGCCGGGTTCGGTCAGTCGCCGACCACCTTCACCTGGAACCCCAACGTCTGCAGCATCCCGGTCAGCATCACGCGGGTGTTGTCCTCGGCGCGCTTGAGCAGCTCGGACTGCCGGGCGGCCTCGGCGAGCTTGGCCTCCGCCGCGACGTAGAACTTCTGCTGGTCGGGAGGCCCCGCCAGGGCCTGCAGGTCGTTGATGAGACCGCGTTCCTGGCTGAAGACGTACGACTTGTCGTGGTGCATGTTCGGCTTGTCGAGCTGCGGCTTCGGCAGCCTCAGCTCGACGGTCTTGCGGTCCGGGGAGACGACGAGCCCGTCGTCCTTCAGCGTCGAGAAGTCGACGTAGGCGTTCACGGACCCGGCCGCGACGAACAACGTGCGTTCACCCGCGAGCGCATCGGGTACCCACTTCACGTCGTTCTCGATGTCGAGCACGACCTGGAACTCGCCCGCCGCGGCGTGGAACTGGCTGAGGTCGCGCACCGACTTCAGCACCGCCGGCTGGCTGCGGTCGATCGTCTCCTCCTCGCCGAAGAGGCCGAACGGCTTGAACTGCCCGAAGACGAACACCGCCGAACCGAGGACGATGAGAACGGCTGCGACCAAAGCTCCACGCGTCATCCAGCGCCTGTACACCTTGCAGGAGTACCCGTGAGGTGATGCGCGCACACGGTCCGTATGGGCTAATCGACCCGTGCGGAATCAGTTCCGTGTCCACATGGTTGGCTTGGACGAGACTGGAACGAGTGCTTCAGGAGGCGTGCGGTGGACCCGGAGAACCTGTACGAGGTGGACTCGGAGGTGCCGGACCTGACAGGCGCGGTGCTGCTGCACCACTTCGAGGGCTTCATGGACGCCGGCGCCGCGGGCCGGCTGCTCGCCGAGCACCTGCTGGAGACCCTGGAGAGCCGCGTCGTCGCCCGCTTCGACGTCGACGGCCTGATCGACTACCGCTCGCGCCGCCCGCTGATGACCTACGCGACCGACCACTGGGAGGACTACGCCGCCCCCGAACTGGTCGTGCACCTGCTCTTCGACAGCGCCGGGCACCCGTTCCTGCTGCTCAAGGGCGTGGAGCCGGACCGCGGGTGGGAGGCGTTCATCGAGGCCGTGCGCTCGCTGGTCGACCGGTGGGGCGTCCGCCTGACCCTGGGCTTCCACGGCATCCCGATGGGCGTGCCGCACACCCGGCCGCTGAACGTCATCGGCCACGCCACCCGCCCCGAGCTCGTGTCGGAGTACCAGCCGTTCTTCAACCGCGTGCAGGTGCCGGGCAACGTGTCCGGCCTGCTGGAGTTCCGCCTCGGCCAGGCGGGCCACGACGCGATGGGCTTCGCCGCCCAGGTGCCGCACTACCTCGCGCAGTCGCAGTACCCGACCGCCGCCGTCACGCTGCTCGACGCCGTCGCGCGCGCCACGGGTCTCGCCCTGCCCATCGGCTCGCTCGTCGAGGCGTCCCAGGCCGCCGACGCGGAGATCCACCGCCAGGTGGCGGAGTCGGAGGAGGTGGCCCAGGTGGTGGAAGCGCTCGAGCGGCAGTACGACGCCTTCATCCAGACTGTCGGCACCACCGACATCCCCAGCGCGGACGAACTGGGCGCCGAGTTCGAACGGTTCCTCGCCGAGCAGCAGCGTCCGCCGGACCACCTGTAGGAGCTCCCGATGGCCACCTGGGACGACGTGCACAGGATCGCCACCTCCATGCCCGACGTGACGGAGCGGGTCCGGGAGGGCGTCGTCGACTGGAGGGTCGCGGAGAAGCTGTTCGTCTGGGAACGCCCGCTGCGGGGCACCGACCTGGCCGCGCTGGGCGCCGCCGCGCCGTCGGGGCCGATCCTGGCGGCGCGGGTGCCGGACCTCGGCGCCAAGGAGGCGCTGCTCGCCTCCGACGAGGCCGTGTACTTCACGACGCCGCACTTCCACGGCTACCCGGCGGTCCTGGTGCGGCTGGAGCACATCGGGGTGGGCGAGCTGGAGGAGCTGATCGTGGAGGCGTGGCACGCGCGGGCCCGGCACCGGTAGACACTCGGTTCGTGGAGTTCTTCTGCTTTCACCGCGACCGGCCCGGTTCGCTCCCGCTGCGCGAACAGCTCGTCGAACGGCACTGGTCCTACATGGACGCGTTCGAGCTGATCGCGCGCGGGCCCACGTTCTCCGGCGGGGTCCTCACCGGCAGCGTGCACGTCGTGGACGTGCCGGACGCGGCCGCGGCGCGGGCGTTCGCGTTCGACGAGCCGAACCACCAGGCCGGTGCGTACCGGGACGTGCTGGTGCGCCGGTGGCGCAACGCTCTCGGGCGGACGATGTGGGACTTCCCCGGCGGCCGGGAGGGCGGCGGTCACCTCGTCCTCGGGTTCGGAGCGGGGGAGCCCGCGGACCTCGTGCCGCCGCGCACCGACGAGCTGATCGCGTACGGACCGCTGCTGTCCGACGACGGCACCGCGTGGCTCGGCACCGCCGCGCTGGTCAGGTCGGCCGACCCCGCGTCGGTGCTGACCCGTGACCGCTACGACGCCGTCGAGGTCCACGAGTGGGAGTTCGGCGGCCGGCGTTAGCGCTCCAGCGACCGGTCGAACACGTTGATCAGCAGGAACACCGCGCTCACCACGACGAGGAACACCGTGAGCGCGTGCAGCCCGGCCGTGTCGACGTGGCTGCCGAAGACGAGGCCCTGCACGGACGCCGTGACGATCGCGCCGAGGTAGACGAACGTGCGCAGCAGTCCGGCCGAGGCGGCGACGCGGGACGGGTCGGCCTGCCGGTACACGGCGTGTTGCAGCGTGAGGCCGTTGAGGCCCTGCGGGACGCCGCTGACCAGCACGACGACCAGGAGCATCCACAGTGGACTGTCCGGGTGCAGTGCGAGGACGAGCAGGCACACGGCGAGCTGGACGGCGGAGGCGACGACGAGCTTGCCGCGCAGGGCCTGGCTGCGGCCCGTCAGCGCGGCGACGCCGACGGCCGTGGCGAACAGCGGCAGCAGCAGGAGGCCCGCCTGGCTCGGCGACAGGCCGCGGCCGGCCTGCAACCACTGCGTGAACCCGTAGATGAACCCGTACGCCACGATGTTTGCGAGCAACGCACGCACGTAGGTGATCAGCAGCGGTGCGTTCAGGCCGCGCAGGTCGACCAACGGCCGGCGTTCCCGGGGACGCGGTGCGTCGCGCGGGAAGTACCGCCACCCCAGCACGAACGCCGCCAGCGCCAGCGGGATGTTGATCGCGAGGGTCGTGCGCCAGCCGCCGGCGTCGACCAGCAGGCCGCCGAGCGGCGGACCGATGACCGCGACGGTCTGCGTGGAGATCGCGAGGACCGTGAGCACGCCGCCCGGGCTGTCCTCGCCGGTGCGGTCGGCCTCGTCGCGCAGCAGGCGCATCGCGGCCGGGTAGCCCGCGCAGGTGCCGAGGCCGAGCAGCACGCGGGCCACGACCAGCACGAGCAGGTTCGGTGCGAGGGTGCCGAGCACGCCGCCGAGGCCGACGAGGGCGGTGGCGGGCAGGAACAGCCGGCGCGGGCCGTAGGTGTCGATCAGGCGGCCGGTCACCGGCTGGCCGATCGCGGTGGCCACGTACAGGGCCGTGACCAGCCACGCCGTCCGCGACGGCGGTTCGCCGAACGCCACGCCGATCGGCACCAGCGCGACGGACAGGATCGTCGAGTTGATCGGGTTGAGGACCGCGCCCGCGACCAGCGGGGTGATCAGCCGGCGGTCGAACCCGCTCATTCGTCCACCACGCGCTCCAGCAGCGCGACGGCCTCGTCGATCACCCGCCGCTCGGCCTCGGTGAACCGCTGCGCGAGCGCCTCGGTCAGCCACCCGAGCCGCTGGTCCCGCGCACCCCGGGCGGCCGCGCGGCCCGCGTCCGTGAGCGCGATCAGCGTGCGCCGCCCGTCCTCGGGGTCGGGTGAGCGGGCGATGAGGCCCAGGTCGTGCAGGCCGGCGAGGGTCTTGGCCATGGACTGCGGCCTCACCCGCTCGGCACCGGCCAGCCGGCTCGCGGTCGACGGCTCGTCCAGCAGCAGCAACCGGGCCAGCGCCGAGGCCTGGGGTGCGCTCAGGTCGTGCACCGACGACTCGTCCTGGAGCTTGCGCCGCAGCCGCTGGACGAAGACGCGCAGGCGCTGGTTGAGCGCGGCGGGATCGGTCACGATCGACAGCCTAGACTGCGCAGTCCGAACTGAACAGCCTGGGCTGTCTACTTCAGTAGCGGACGAACCGGTAGTGCAGCCCCGTGCTCGACTCCCGCCACTCACCGGTCTCGACCGGCTCCCGGTCCACGACTGGTGCGTACGTGTCGCCCTCGAACGGCTCGCGGATCTCCGTCACCTCGACGCGGTCGGCGAACGGCAGCGTCGCCGCGTAGACCGCCGACCCGCCCATCACCCACAGGTCGCCGGTGACGTCCGCGAGTGCCTTCTCCAGCGAGCCGAACGTCTCCGCGCCCTCCTGCGGCGTCCGGGACAGGACGAGGTTCCGCCGGCCCGGCAGCGGCCGGAACCGGGGCGGCAGCGACTCCCACGTGCGGCGGCCCATCAGCACGGCCGAGCCCGCGGTGATCTCGCGGAAGTGCTTCATGTCCTCGGGGACGTGCCATGGGATCGCGTTGTCGCGGCCGATGACGCCGTTCGCGGCCTGGGCCCAGATCAGCCCGATCACACCGCCACCGGCGCCTTGATGCCGGGGTGCGGGTGGTAGCCGACGATCTCGAAGTCCTCGTACGCGTAGTCGAACAGGCTGGGGGCCGCGGCCATCTCGAGTGCCGGGAAGTCCCGTGGGTCCCGGCTGAGCTGCAGCTCGACCTGCTCGACGTGGTTGTCGTAGACGTGGCAGTCGCCGCCGGTCCAGATGAAGTCGCCGACGCCGAGCCCGGTCTGCGCGGCGACCATGTGCGTCAGCAGCGCGTAGGAGGCGATGTTGAACGGCACGCCGAGGAACAGGTCCGCGCTGCGCTGGTAGAGCTGGCACGACAGCTTGCCGTCGGCCACGTAGAACTGGAAGAACGCGTGGCACGGCGGCAGCGCCATCTGCGCGATCTCGCCGACGTTCCAGGCGGAGACCACGATCCGGCGCGAGTCCGGGTTCGTCCTCAGCGTCTTCAGGACCTCGGAGATCTGGTCGACGTGCCCGCCGTCCGGGGTCGGCCACGAGCGCCACTGCACGCCGTAGACCGGGCCCAGTTCGCCCTCGGGGGACGCCCACTCGTCCCAGATGGACACGCCGTGCTCCTGCAGCCACCGCACGTTGGAGTCGCCGCGCAGGAACCACAGCAGCTCGTACGCGATCGACTTGAAGTGCACCTTCTTCGTCGTGATCAGCGGGAAGCCCGCGGCGAGCGGGTAGCGCAGCTGGTGGCCGAAGATCGACCGCGTGCCGGTGCCGGTGCGGTCCTCCTTGCGCACGCCCTCCTTCAGGACATGGCGAAGCAGGTCTTCGTACTGCGTATCGGGCATGCGAGCACCCTAACTCCAGCGGTTGATCATGGTGAGGCCTGCCACGTCCTTCCGGACCGCGATGGAGAACGTCTCCGCGGGGTGGCCGAGGGGCACCATCGCGGCGATCTCCCACCCGTCCGGCACGCCGAGCAGGTCGAGCGTCTCGGCCTGGTGGATGCGGATCACCGTGGTCAGCGTCGTGCCGAGCCCCAGCGCCCGCGCGGCCAGGCAGAAGTTCTGCACGGCCGGGTAGACCGACGCGGCGACCGGCCCGATGTCGACGCCCTCCACCAGCGACTCCTGGCGCGGCATGAGGAAGAACACGATGACCGGGACCGCGGCCAGGGTGCGCGCTAGGTGGAACGCGGACCGGCCGATGCGCTTGCCGACGGCGTCGGTGGGGCGGTCCGGCATCGCCGCCGCGTACCGGCCGAACGCGCTCAGGTACAGCTCGCCCAGCTTCGTGCGCAGGTCCGGGTCGGTGACCACGAGGTAGCGGGTCGGCTGCACGTTGCCGCCCGACGGCGCCTGCTGGGCCGCGCGCAGGCACGTCCACAGGTCGGCCTCGGCCACCGGTTCGGCGGTGAAGCGGCGGATCGCGCGCGTGGTCATGATCGCTTCGAGCGCGTCCATCAGAACCTCGTCATGTCCGGGCCGAGCCCCAGCTTGAGCATCGAATAGGTCTCCAGCATGCGGCGCGACACGACCGTGTGCTGCGCTGCCACGTGCACGTCCCGCAGGCAGCGCTGCAACGCCGACGACTCGAACACCGAGGTGCCGCCGCCCGCCGCGAACGCCTTCTGCGCCACCCCGGTGGCCTCGCCCGCCGCGAACGAGCAGGCGAGCCGCAGCCGTGCCTTCACCGCGTCCGGGGTCTGCTCGCCGTGGACCGCGTGGTCCCAGGCCGCGCCCAGCGCCTCGTGCAGGAACGCCGTCGCCGCCGACAACCGCGCCTCCATCAGCGCGATCTCGATCTGCACGCCGGTCTGCTCGGCGAGGCGGACGGTCGCGTACTGAGGGGTTTTCTCGGCTGCGAGGGCCTCGATCTCGTCGATCGCGCGGCGAGCCACACCCAGGCACACGGACGCGACGCCCACGGCCAGGAAGCTGAAGTAGGGGAACATCGTGATCGGGCCCTCGATGCCGGGCGTGATCCCGATCGGCCAGAGGGCGCGCCGCGCCGGCAGGAACGCGTCGGCGACGGAGAACTCGTGCGAACTGGTCGCGCGCAGCCCGGCGGCGTGCCACGTGTCGTGGACGGTGACGTCGGAACGCGGATACACGGCCAGACGCGGTCCCTCGGGCGTCAAGGTGCCGCCGATGACCCACGACGAGTACGCGACCGCGCTGCCCCAGCCCCACCGGCCGGTCACGCGGTACCCGCCGTCCGCCGCCACGGCCCTGCCCAGCGGCGCGGCGGTCCCGGCGATCAGCGCGCGCCGGTCGCCGAACACTTCGTCGGCCGCGTCCTGCGGCAGGTACCAGGCGAGCGACGACGAGCTGGTGGTCGTCATCGCGGTCCACCCGGCCGAGCCGTCGGACCGCGAGAGCTCCTGGACCTCCCGGCTCCAGCCGGGCAGGTCGAGCTCGGCGCCGCCGTAGCGCTTCGGGGCGATCACGCGGTGCACGCCGGCGTCGACGAGCGCGGCGAGCACCGGTTCGGTGAGGGCGCGCTGCCGTTCGGCCTGCGGCGCCTCGGCGCGGATCAGGGCGTGGAGATCCATGCGGGCGATCTTGCTTCACCGGTCACAGCTTGGCGAGCGCCTCAACGAGTGGCTTGAGTTCGGGGACGTCGCCCGCCTCGGAGAGTGACGCGGAGAGCACCTCGTCGTGCGTCGGGCGGGCGTCGGCGAGCAGGGCGTGCCCCTTTTCGGTGACCTCGGTGTAGATGCCGCGCCGGTCGGTGGGGCAGAGGTAGCGCGCGAGCAGGCCGCGGTCCTCCAGCCGGGTGACCAGGCGCGTCGTGGCCGACTGGCTGAGCACGACGGCGTTGGAGAGCTGGTTCATCCGAAGGTGGAACCCGTCCTGGCGGTTGAGCACGTCGAGAACGGTGTACTCGCTCACGGAAAGCTCGTGGGCCTTCTGCAGCGCTCTCTCGAGACGGTCCTCGATGCGCGCGTGCAACGCCGCGAGCGTGCGCCAGCCCTGCGCGCGCGCCTGGACGGCGTCGTCGTCCAGTGACATAGGTCAACCCTTCTCGAATAGACAGCGTCTGCAACTATTGCGTACGCTTGTAATCGTCTTCAGCAAGTCTACCGGGGAGAGACATGGATCTGTCGGGACGCACGGCCCTCGTGACGGGCTCGACCGCGGGCATCGGCTTCGCGACCGCCGAGGGCCTGCTCAAGGCGGGTGCCTCCGTGGTCGTCACCGGCCGCGCCGAGGAGCGCGTGGCCGAGGCGGTCGGCAAGCTCGGCACCCACGGCGACGTGCGCGGCGTCGCGACCGACCTCGCGACCGCGGAGGGCGCGGCCGACCTGGTCGCGCAGGTGCCCGACGTCGACGTGCTGGTCAACAACCTGGGCATCTACGGCGCGCGGCCGGTGTTCGAGATCGACGACGCCGAGTGGCAGCGGTTCTTCGACACCAACGTCATGTCCGGTGTCCGCCTGGCCCGGCACTACACGCCCCGCATGGTCGAGCGCGGCTGGGGCCGGGTGATCTTCGTGAGCAGCGAGTCGTCCGTCTTCACGCCCACCGAGATGGTCCACTACGGCATGACGAAGACCGCGCAGCTCGCGATCTCCCGCGGCATGGCCCAGGAGGTCAAGGGCACGGGCGTGACGGTGAACTCGGTGCTGCCCGGCCCGACGCTCACGCCCGGTGTTGAGGAGTTCATCCGCGACCGCGTGGGCGAGGGCGGCGAGGCGGAGTTCGTCCGCACCGAACGCCCGACCCTGCTGCTGGGCCGGCTGATCCGCCCGCACGAGGTCGCGAACCTCATCACCTACGTCGCGTCGGACCTGTCGTCCGCGACGACCGGAGCCGCGTTGCGCGTCGACGGCGGCACCGCTCCGACGCTCATCCCCTGATCGAGTGAGGATTTCGTCTTGAACAACGTCAAGCTCAACAACGGCGTCACCATGCCCCAGCTCGGCTTCGGCGTCTGGCAGGTGCCCGACGCGGAGGCCACCCCCGCCGTCGCGGAGGCGCTCAAGGCGGGCTACCGCAGCATCGACACCGCGGCCGCCTACGGCAACGAACGCGGCACCGGTGCGGCGATCGCGCAGTCCGATGTGGACCGTGCCGACGTCTTCGTCACCACCAAGCTGTGGAACGACGACCACGGCTACGACAACACGCTCCGCGCGTTCGACGCCTCGCTGGACAAGCTCGGCCTCGACGTGCTCGACCTGTACCTGATCCACTGGCCGACCCCGGCCCGCGACGACTACGTCGACACCTGGAAGGCGTTCGTCGAGCTGCAGAAGGAGGGCCGCGTCCGCGCGATCGGCGTCTCCAACTTCCAGCCCGCCCACCTGCGCCGCCTGGCCGACGAGACCGGCGTCGTGCCCGCGGTCAACCAGATCGAGCTGCACCCGTACTTCCAGCAGGCCGAGCTGCGCGCGTTCCACGCCGAGCACGGCATCCAGACCGAGGCGTGGTCGCCGCTCGGCCAGGGCGGCGAGCTGCTGTCGGACCCGGTGGTGGCGGAGATCGCCTCGCGCCACGGCCGCTCCGCCGCGCAGGTCGTGCTGCGCTGGCACCTGCAGATCGGCAACGTGGTGATCCCGAAGTCGGTGACGCCGGCGCGGATCCGGGAGAACATCGCGGTGACCGACTTCGAGCTGTCGGGGGAGGAGATCGCCGCTCTGTCCACTCTGGACCGGGGCGGGCGCATCGGCCCGAACCCGGACGAGCTCAACTGAGCCGCTGACAGCACGAAGCCCCGGCCCGCCTCTCCCGCGGCCCGGGGCTTCGCCGGCAACGAGCCCGAAGGACACGGGCTCGCACGTCTGTCAGGCCCGCATCACGGTCGCGATCGGGATCCGGGCCGCCCGCACGGCCGGGATCAACCCGCCGAGCACACCGGCGACGAGACCGGCGATCACACCCGCGACGCCCGCCTCCCACGGGAAGGCCGTGCCCTGCAACGACGGGAAGCGGTCGCCGAACATCGCCAGCGCCACCCGCAGGCCCACCGCTCCCGTGCCGATGGCGAGGGCCGCCGTCAGCAGGCCGGTCAGCAGGGTCTCGGCGAGCACGATGCCCGCGAGCAGCATGCGGGACATGCCCACCGCGCGGCGCAGCGCGAACTCCTCGACCCGTTCGCCGACGGTCGCGAGGCCCACGTTCAGGATGCCCGCGACGCCGATCAGCAGCACCAGGAACGCCATGCCGAGGAAGATCAGCCGCATGATCCGCAGCTGGGACTCCATGCGCTCCTTGGAGTTGACCGGCTCGAAGTGGACCTGCTCCCGCGTCAGCCCGGCGCCGGTCAGCTTCGCCTGCAGCAGCCGCTGCAGGTCCTGCGAGCCGGGCTGGAGGTAGACCTCGAGCTGGGTGGGGCCGCCGCGCAGCCGGCTCAGGCCCTCGCTGCTCGACTCGGCCGCCGCCGGCATCCACGTGCGCAGCTCGTCGAGGCGCATGAACACGCGCGGCTGGGAGCTGCCGTCGTCCACCACGCCGATGATCTGCGGCGTCACGTGGTGCGTCGCTCCCTCGATCATCATCTCGCCGGGGATCTGGTACTGGGTCAGGCCGGTCGCGGCCTCCTTGTTCAGCACGATCCTGGGGGCGAGCGCCGGCGCGGTCGCGAACTCGAGCCAGCTGCCGGAGACCGGCCGGTACGGCTTGAACGGGATGATGTCGCCGGTCAGCGCGACCATGCTGACCTCGATGGCCTGGCCGTCGGGCTTCTTCTCCTGCGGCTTCTCCTCCTCGCAGCGGCCGTACCGGTCGCAGTACACCATCGGGCCGCCGTAGTAGTCGCCGCCGCGGTTGGCGTACTTGAACGGCGAGCCGCCCTCGTTGATCGGGCGCACGCCCGGTTCGCCGATGATCGCCTGCGAGCTGACCGCGGCGATCGCGTCCGAACGGCCCTTCAGGGTGCTCTCGACGATCCCCGCCGCGCCCTTCTCACCGGGGATGTAGCCCCTCACCGTGCCGTCCTTGCCCGACTGCAGCTCGACGTCGGTGAGCATCGCGCGTTCGGCGATCTCGGAACCCGCCTGCACCGCCACGATCGCGAGCACGCCGAGGAACAGCGACACCATCGACAGGAACGTGCGCAGCTTCCGGGCGCGGATGCCCTGCCCGCCGATCACGAGGGCGGACCGGAACTTGCCGGAGAACATCAGTTGAACCGCCCGTCGCGCAGCTCCAGCACGCGGCCCATCTTGCGCGCGTGGTCGTGGTCGTGGGTGACCAGCACGAGGCCGCAGCCCCGCCTGGTCGTGTCGAGCAGCACCTCGACGACGAGGTTGCCCGTCTCGGTGTCGAGCGCGCCGGTCGGCTCGTCGGCGAGGATCACCCGCGGCCGGCGGACGAGGGCGCGGGCGATCGCGACGCGCTGCTGCTCACCGCCGGAGAGCCTGCTGGGCTTGGACTTCGCGAGGTGCGCGATGCCGACCTGCTCCAGCGCGTCCATCACCTGCTGCCTGCGCTTGCGGCGCGCGGACCAGCCCTGGCCGTTGACCAGCGCCATCGCCACGTTCTGCGCCGCGGTGAGGTGCTTGAGCAGGAAGAAGCGCTGGAACACGAACCCGAACTCGGCGCTGCGCAACGCGGCCGCCCTGCGTTCGGGGAGCTTCGTGATGTCGTTGCCGTGCAGGAAGTACTGGCCCTCGTCGGCGCGGTCGAACAGGCCGAGCAGCGACAGCAGCGTCGACTTGCCGGAGCCGGACCGGCCGAGGATCGCGACGCTCTGCCCCGCGTGGACGGTCAGGTCCACACCGGACAGGATCGTGCGCGGTTCCTCCTGTCCCTTCAGCACCTTCGTGATGCCGTTGAGCTGCAGCAGCGGAGCCGCCGCGGTGACCTGGGGCGCAGTCGTCATCACGACCCCGCCGGCTTCGGCTGGTCGCCGCCGCCCTGCTGCGGTTCCGGCAGGTTCGGGCCGGGGACGGCCAGCTCCTCGTCGCCGGTGAGACCCGACTTGACCTCGACGACCTTGCCGTCGGTGAGACCCAGCACCACGTCGGTGGTGCGGCGGGAGCCGTCCGGCTGCAGCACGTCGACCTTGCCCTTGCCCTGCTGGCCCGCCACGGCCTCGACCGGCACGACCAGCGCCTGCGCGGCCTTGCCGGTGGTCACCTCGATCGACGCGGTGGCGCCGTTGATCATCTGCACGTCACCGGGGGCGGTGCACACGATCCGCAGGCCGGTGGACGCGCTCGGCGTCTGCGGCTGACCCTCGTCCTTCGGCGTCTTAGGTGCCTGCGGCGCGCCCGTGCCCTCGGTCTTCGTGTCCTGCGTGACCGGCGGCTTCTCCGGGACGGTGCCCTGCGGCAGCGCGGCGATCGTGCCGAGCACGGTGCACGGGAACGGGCCGGGCCCGTTCTTGATCTGCGCCGTCACGTCGGTGAGCGCGCCGCTGATCTTGTAGGCCTGCGTGCCGTCGATGTCGGCGACCAGCGCGTACCCCACGTGCTTGGCGGACGCGATCGGCATGCCCGCCGTCACCGTGGCCTTGTCGTCGACCAGTCGTCCGCCGAACGTCGAACCGGCGGGGGCCTCCACGTAGTTCGGGGCGCCGTCCTTCCACACCGTCGCGACCCTGGTGGGCTTGGTGGGCGTGCCGTTCGGCGTCTGGAGGTCGAAGTACCGCACCTGCCCCGCCACCGGCGCGACGAGCCCGAACGTCGGGTTCATCTCGACCTTGCCCGCGATGCTGAGCTTGGTGGTCAGGTCCTGCTTGGTGGGCTTGACCTTGGTCATCGTCGTGCCGCGCGGCGCCAGTCCCGGGTTGGCCTGGTCCTGGCCCGACGGGCTGCACGCAGCCACGCCCACCGCGACCAGCGCGCAGAACGGCGCCAGAAGAATTTTGCGCACGAAATGTCCCCCATGTCGATTCGGCCAACCTACCGATAAGGACACCTGATGTGCCGTCGAGGTTGCATCGGACTTTCGGCCGATCCCGCATCGACCGCGTGGCCACGGGTACTCGGTCGCCGACCGGAAGGAGAACACCTGTGAATGCGCTTGCCGTCGTGACCGGTGCGTCCAGTGGGATAGGCTGCGAACTCGCGAAAGTCCTCGGTGACAACGGGTTCGACCTCGTCGTCGTGGCGGAGGACGAGCGGATCGAGGACACCGCCGCCCAGATCGCGTTGCGGTGCGGGGGAGTGCGGGTCGAACCGCTGCGGGCCGACCTGACCACTCACGAGGGCGTCGAGTCCGTGGTCAGCCGCCTGCGCGCCGCGGGCAGGCCGGTGGACGTGCTCGCGGTCAACGCGGGCGTGGGCGTCGGCGGCGACTTCGTGCGCGACACCTCGCTCGGCGACAACCTCGAGATCGTCGACCTGAACGTCCGTTCGGCCGTGCTTCTGACGCACCGCCTGCTCGGCGGCATGGTGGACCGGGGGAAGGGCAGGGTCCTCTTCACCTCCTCCGTCGCCGCCACCGCGCCCGGCCCGTTCCACTCGGTCTACGCGGCCTCCAAGGCGTTCCTGGCCTCGTTCGCCCAGGGCCTGCGCGAGGAGCTGCGCGACACCGGCGTCTCCGTCACCACGCTGATGCCCGGCCCGACCGACACGGAGTTCTTCGACCGCGCCGGGATGCAGGACACCAAGGTGGCGACGGGCGACAAGGACGACCCGGCCGAGGTCGCGCGGCAGGGCGTCGAGGCGTTGATGAGGGGCGACGACCACGTGGTGGCGGGCTCGCTGCGGAACAAGGTCCAGGCCGTCGCCGGCAAGGTCGCGCCCGACCCCGTCAAGGCGAGAATGATGCGCTCGATGACCGAGCCGGGCTCGGCCGACTCGTGACGCGGATCAGGCAGGCGTACGGACAGGGCAGGCCGCTGCCCGGGTACCTCCTGGCCATCGGCGGCTACGCGGCCCTGGTCGGTGCCGTCGCGGCGGCCGGGCGTCTCACCGGCGTCCGGCTGCCCCGGCGGTTCTCGTTCGGCGACACCGTGCTCATCTCCGTCGCGACGCACAAGGCCAGCCGGCTGCTCACGAAGGAGGCGGTGACCAGTCCGCTCAGGGCGCCGTTCACGCGCTACGAGGCGCCGGCGGGACACGCGGAGCTCAAGGAGTCCCCGCGCGAGGACGACCCGGCGCGGCACGCGATCGGCGAGCTGCTCACGTGCCCGTTCTGCGCGGGCGTGTGGATCGCGAGCGGGCTGACCGCGGGCCTGGTGTTCGCGCCGCGGCTCACGCGCCTGGTGTCGACGGCGCTCACCGCCGTCGCCGCGTCGGACGCGCTGAACCTGGTGTACGACAAGCTGAAGTCGTGACGGCGCACTGAGCCGGTACATCCTCGCTTACCCGCGAAAACGCCGGGAAAACGCTTGTTTCAAGGCGATCGGGCGGGGGATACCACCGTGGTGAGGCTGCTCAGAGCACCAGGCGTCTACACGCCCCAAGAAGACACCGGTCTCCTCGTGGAGGCGATGCACGCGGCCGCGATCCCCGCGGGAGCGAGCGTGCTGGACATCGGCACCGGCACCGGAGCGCTTGCCATGGCGGCGATCCGGGCCGGTGCCGCGCGGGTGACCGGTGTGGACGTGTCCCGGCGTGCCGTGTGGACCGCCCGCGTCAACGCCGTGCTGCAACGGATGCCGCTCAAGGTCAAGCTGGGCAACGCCCTGGACGTGATCTCGGACGAGCGCTTCGACCTGGTGCTCGCCAACCCGCCCTACGTACCCGCGGCAAGCGCTTGCGCCGCAACGGGTCCGGCCAGGGCGTGGGACGCGGGACTGGACGGCCGCCAGCTGCTCGACCCGCTGTGCGCCGGGGTGCGCGACCTCCTGGTGCCCGGCGGGGTGCTGCTGGTGGTCCACTCGGCACTGTGCGGGGTGGACACGACGCTGCGGCAGCTGCGGGACAGCGGGCTGAAGGCGTCGGTGGTGCAGCGCCGCCGGATCCCGTTCGGACCGGTCATGCGCGGCCGGATCGACCACCTGGAGCGCAACGGCCTGATCGAGCCCGGCGAACGACACGAGGAACTGGTGGTGATCCGAGGTGACCGGCCAGAACGCCCGCAGGGTGACGGTGGTGCCGAACGGGCCGGTGCTCGTTGAGGGACCGGTGGAACTCGTCACCGACGACGGCCGGACGCACACCAGCGACCGGTTCGTGGTCGCGGTGTGCGCCTGCCGGCGCAGCAAGCGCTACCCGTTCTGCGACACCAGCCACCGCAAGCGCGTGCGCAGCGACGACTCACCGGACCGCCACGACGACAGCAGGTGATCCGCGAGCCGCTGCTCCAGCAGCTCGGTCGCCTGGACGCCGAACACGACGTCCGCCCGCAACGAGGGTTCCTGCTCCAGCAACGACCCGATGACGTCACGCCGCATGACCTGCTCGTGCACGGCATCGGCCTCGATGTGCTCGGTGAAGAACTCGACGCAGCGCGGGTCGGCCCCGAGCCGGCCCAGCGCCTGCGCCATGCGGTGCGCACTCGGGCCCGTCGTGATCTCGGCAGCGGCGAAGTGCCCGACGAGCGCGCCCCGCAGCGACCGGTGCAGCCCGAACAGCGACATCATGTTCACGATGGCGATCGCGGGCGCGGGCACGTCGTCCAGGTACGCCAGGTAGTCCGCCGACATCCCGGCGCCCTCGAGCAGGTCCGCGTAGAGCCGCTGGTGCATCCGGTCGGCCCTGCCGCCGCCGAACTCGTCGAACTCCACCGCGACCAGCGCCGCCTTGGCCCTGCCGCGCAACCGCGGGATCACCCACGCGTGGGGATCGGCCTCCTTGTGGTGGTAGACCGACCGGTGCGCGAAGTACTCGCGCATCTCGTCCCAGGTCCCGTCGTCGCGCAGGTGGTGCGAGACGCCGGAGCCGGGGACGTGCTCGACGAGCAGGGCGTCCAGTTCGGACTCCAGGTCGTCGCCACCGTCCACCCCCGACCGCAGCGCGCCCAGGAACGCCTGCTCGGCCCGGCCGCGCAGGCGCAGCAGCTCCGTGTCCCACTCCCAGGCGGGGTCCACGCCGTCGAAGCCGCCGTAGTGCAGCTCGTACATCACGTGCAGGGCGATCGTCAGGTCCTCGCCGAAGGGGTCCGCGGCGGAGAACCGGAGCGCCCGGCCGGTGCGGTCCCGGCTCAGCGTGTCGATCACGGCCTCGGACAACGGGCCGCGCGGGGAGGGAAGCTTCACCACGGGGTCATACCCTCCGTTCGACGAGGTCATGCACCAGCGCGAGCTCGCCGCGTTCCCCCAGTGCCGGGGTCACGTGGTCCACCAGGCGCTCGAGCAGGTCCGTCGCGGGCACCCGGCACTCGCGCCACGGGTCGACGCCCGCGCCGTCCAGGCCGTACCGGGAGGCCGCCCAGACGGCCGCCGCGCACACGTCGTCGCGCACCGGGGGCAACTCGTCGCCCCGGCACGCCGTGTGCACCAGGGCGCGGCTCAGGGCCGCCTGCAGCACCGCGTCGTCGACGGTCTCGGCGGCGTCGGCGCAGCGGAACTCGACGGTCGGCAGCTTGGGGGACAACCGGATCAGCCAGAACGTCTGGGCGGCGTCCACGAGCGTGCCGCACGCGACCATCCGCGCGACCTGCGCGTCGTGGTCGGCCGGTCCCGAGAACACCGGTGGCACCCCGGAACCGGGGAAGCGGGACTGCTCGACCATCCGCCAGCTCGCGTACCCGTGGTCCGCGGAGTTGGCCGAGAGCGCGAGCAGCGTGGGCAGCCACGGGCGCGCGTGGTTGAGGACGCGGACGCCGGTCTCGCGGTCCGGCACGCCCACGTGCACGTGGCACCCGCTCGCCTCGTAGTGCTCGACGACGCCCGCGTAGGTGTCGAGGACCCGGCGGAACCGCGGGTTCTCCCGGCTCACGATCGGCTGTTTCGACGGTTTCGGCGGTGTGCCGCGCGAGATCAGGCCTAGCCCGGCTTCCGCGGCCGCCTCCGCGAGCGTCGCCCGGGCCTGCCGCAACGCCTCGCCGAGGGCGGCGACCGACGTGCACGGACCCGTCGCGGCCTCCACCTGCGTGCCCGCGAACTCGGCGTGGAACTTGGTCAGCTCCGTGTCCCGGACGCGCGCGAGCACCGCGTCGGCCCGCACCGAGGTGCGTCCGGAGGCGGTGTCGACGAGCAGGAACTCCTCTTCCACGCCAACGGTGTCGGCGCACTGCGGCACGTTCGCCAAGCACGGCTCCTCGAAGTCCGGTCGTGGGCGTCGGTCGAGGAGCGGCTACCCGGCGGAGGTAGGGGCAAACGCCGGGCGGGTACCCGGTCCGGCATGGACGACGACAAGACCACCGAGGCGCTCGGCAAGCTCGGCAAGGCGCTCGAGACCGTCGAGCAGGCGCGCGGGCACCTCTACGCGTTCCACCAGCTCACCGGATCGGCGGACTTCCTGCTCGACGACGCGATCTCGGCGCTGCGCGAGGCGGGCCACCACGAGCACGCCGACCGCGTGCAGCGGGACCTGCTGGGCCGCGACGTGCTGCCGGGCAGGTGGACGTTCGAGGTCGTGGAGCAGTACGACGACACCTACTACGACGTCTTCCGCGAGGTGACCCGCGACGCCAGGAACGCCCTGGGCGGCGGGCGCCGCCACGAGCACGAGGCGCGGCTCAAGCGCGAACGTCAGCGGCTCAGCGCGGCGGCGTACGCGGACAGGGACTCGCGGTCCGGCTGACCGGTCTTCGCGATCAGCGACGCGACGTGCTTCTCGACCGTGCGCGGCGAGATGTGCAGGCGCGTCCCGATCGCCTTGTTGCCCATCCGGTCGGCGAGCAGCACGAACACCTCGAACTCGCGGACGGTGACGCCGTGCCCGCGCAGCTGCCGCGGCACCTGCTCCGTGCCGCTGCGGCGCTGCTGCACGGGCGCGCCCGCCTGCCGCAGCAGCCCGCGGCACGCCGACGCCACCGGCGCGATCCCCGCCTGGTGGAAGTACTCCTCGGCCGTGCGCAGCCAGCCCACCGGATCGCCCCAGCCCGCGGCCTCCGGCGCGACGAGCCGCAGCCCGAGGTGCCGGGCCAGCGGGTAGGGTTCCGCGGCCTGCTGGGCGCGCTGGAACGCGTCCACGGCCTCCCCGCGGCGCCCGGCCCTGCCGAGCAGGACGGCGTGCGCCAGCTCGACGAACTGCCGGTTCCAGCGCATCCGGGCGGGAGAGGTCGCGGTGAGCGCGCGGTGGTCGGCCCAGCCGAAGCGGCCGTCGAGCACGCCGAGCAGCAGCCGCGCGCCGTGCGTGCCGGAGAGGTGGAACGTGGTGGGGTTCTGCGACTCCAGCTCCAGCGCGTGGTCGATCTCCCGCGCGGCCTGCGCGTGGTCCTCCTCCAGCAGCGCGCAGAACGCCCGCGCGAGGCCGTAGCAGAGCGGATGTTCCTGCGCGCCGCTCCTCGCCACCGCCTCGAACCGGCCGATGGCGGCCTCGGTGCCCGCCCGGTCGCCGCGGTGCGCGGCCAGCGTCGCCTGCACCATCAGCAGGTACCGGGTGAGCGCGTGGAACTTGAGCCGCGAGGTGGCCTGCAGGCACGTCTCGACCTGCTCGGCCGCCTGCGCGTACCTGCCGGTGAGCACCGACTGCAGTGCGAGGATCGCGTCCACGTTGTGCGCCACCGTGATCGCGCCCGCCTGGTACGCCTCGGCGTGCGTGCGGTCCAGCGCGGCGGTGGTGCCGTCGGCGAGCCATTCGTTGCCCGCCAGGCGCACCAGCGCGTAGACGTGCTGGATCGGCATGTGGTGGGTGTCGGCGAGCGCGAGCGCCCGGCCGAAGCACGTGCTCGCCTCGTCGAGGTCCTGCTCGCGCGCGATGATCCCGAGCAGCTGCCACGCCTCGCACGCCACCGCCGGCAACCCGGCCCGGTCCGCCGCCAGCGCCGCCTGCCGCGCGAGGCCCGCCGCCGAGTCGATCCGGTCCGCGCTCGGGATGTTGAGCGCCAGGTAGGCCGAGTTGACGTCCAGCTGCGCGCTCAGCTCGTCGGGCGCGTCCGGGCCGAGCAGCGCGCGGGCGATGCGCACCTGTTCCACGCCTTCGGTGAACCGGCCCGCGATGTGGGCCACCCTGGACAGTCGCGTGTGGAGCTTCGCGCGGTCCCGGTCGTCGAGCCCGTGCAGTTCCGCGAGGTCCAGGGAGAAGGCGCGTTCGAAGTCGCCCGTCTCCGCCAGCGCCGGCAGCAGGGTGTCGAGGACGTCGGCGCGTTCGGCGGCCTCGTCCGCGAGCAGCTCCTGCGCCCGGTCGAGCAGCGCGACGGCCGACTTCGCCGCGCCCCCGGCCAGCGCGCGCCTGCCCGCCTCCGCGAACAGCCGGCCGGCCGGCACCGGCGTGCCGCCGTCGAACCGCAACTTCGCGACGAGCGGGCACCAGTCGCCCGGCAGCCCGGGGTGCAGGTCCTCGACCGCGTCCGCGGTGCGCGCCGACAGGTCCGCGCGTTCGGCGGGGGTGAGCTGGGCGAGCAGCGCGTCCGCGGTCAGCGGGTGCCGGAACGCGTACCAGTCGGGCGTGGGCTCGTCCGGCGTCACGAGCTGCGCCGCCACGCCGGCGTGCAGGTGGCTCAGCAACCGCCGGTCGTCCGTGCCGGTGACCTTCTGCACCACCGAGAGCGGGAACCGGTGCCCCAGCACCGCCGCGATCGACAGCACCTCGCGCCCCTGCGGCCCCAGCCGGTCCGTGCGGTGCGCGACGCTGCGCACGAACGCCGCCGGCACCGGGAGCTTGAGCTCGCCGAGCACCTGCCAGCCGTGCGCGCCGGACACGAGCAGGCCGCTGCTCACCATGCCGTGCAGCAGTTCCTCGACGACGAACGGGTTCCCCGCGCTGTCCGTCCACAACCGATCGGCCAGCTCCGCGGGGACCTGCTCGCTCTCCAGGCACGCGGCCGTCATCCGGTCGACCTCGTCGCGCGACAGCCGGTGCAGTTCGAGCAGGCTGCCCGAACCCCGTTGCACCACGCGGCGCACGAGCTCCAGCGCGCCGCCCGGTTCGGTGCGGATGGTCGCGAGCAGCAGGACCGGCTGGTCCTCCAGGTTGTCCGCGAGGTACTCGACGACGGCGAGCGTCTCGGCGTCGGCCTCGTGCAGGTCCTCGAGCACCAGCAGCAGCGGCGTCTTGCGCGCGACGGAGGCGAGCAGCCTCAGCACCGCCTCCGCGAGCACGACGACGGACTCCGCGGTGGACCGGTGGTCGTGCCAGTCGGGGATCAGCGTGCCCAGCACGGGTTTGTACGGCCCCAGCGCGGAGTCGTCCGGCGGCTCGCCGCGGAACAGGCCCAGCAGGGCCTCCGCGAGCGGGCGGAACGGCACCATCGGCCCGATCGTCGTGCCGCGGCCCTTGAGGACCCGCATGCCCTCGTCGTAGGCGTGACCGGCCGCGTAGCGCGCGAGCCGGGACTTGCCGATCCCGGCCTCCCCGGTGAGGAAGACGGCTCCGCCACGGCATTCGCGGACCTGGGCGAGTGTCCCCGTGATGGCCGCGACCTCTCGATCGCGGCCGACCACGTGGGGCGCTCGGGTCTGCATGTCTGGACCCTAACGGTCCCGGTCCGCTCGCCGTATCGGCTGCACAGACGTATTCGACGCGGAAGTTCCTACTTGTCGCTGACGGTCGTGTCCGACAGCGCCGGGGTGATCGAGGCGAACGCGCTCGCCGCCAGGGTCAGGCCCATCAGAGCACGCGCCCTCGCTCCCGCGAAGATCGTCGGGGCGAGCTCCATCTCCCCGAGCGCGTCCTGCGCCGCTTCCGGCTGGACGTCCGAGCGGTGCGGGGACTGGTTCATCTGGTGCACTCCTTGGTTTCGTGTGGTGGGTCGAGCTGCAGGACCGACGGCACCGCGAACCCCTGTCGCAGGAGACCGACACCGATACCGGACAGCCCCGTGAGCAGTCCGGGCGACGCGACGCCACCCGGTGTGGCGCAGCGCGCGCCGTGCTCGTCGAGAGCGCCCAGCACCAGCGCCGTGCGACGGGCGGCGGCGCCGGGGTGGTGCGCGGACAGGGCCTCGACCACGCCCAGTTCGCCGTGGCAGAGGCTCATGTCCCGCAACGGTTCCCTGGAGGCGAGCAGGCCCGCCAGGCGGTCGTCGCCGCGGGCCAGCGCGGCACCGGCCAGTCCGGTGCACCAGCCGATGTCCGTCGGGTCGATCGCGTCGCACTCCAGGAAAGCCGTCGCTGCCACGTCTGATAACTCGTCGCGAACCGTTGCCGCGTAACGCCGCAACGCCCACCCGATTCCGGCGTGGCCGCGGGCGAACCCGTTGACCTGGCCGGACGCGCCGCGCAGGACCGCCGCGTAGTGGTCGGCCAGCGCGAGCGACCCGGGCGTTCCGACGGCCAGCATCGCGGCCAGCGACCCGGCGACGCCGTCCACCACGCCCAGCGCCGCGTCCTCCCGGGGCATGACCGACACGGCCGCCGCGAGCAGCGCGGGGTCGAGGTCGAGCAGCGGCGTGAGCCGGGCGAGGCCCAGGCAGATGCCGCCCAGCCCGTGCAGCCCGCCGCCCGCGGCCGCGGCCAGCGCCGGTTCGGCCGCGAACGCCTCCAGCAGCGCCGGCAGCGGCCGCAGCGCGTCGCGGGCGAAGTCGACGTACCGGGCGGCACCGGTGAGCGCTCCCAGCTCGGCCAGGAACAGCGCCACACCCGTGTAGCCGTTGGACAGCCCGGCGCCGAGCGGCTGCACCGTCCAGTGCCGGTCGTCGACTAGCTCCAGCCCGATCCAGTTGACCCGGTCCTCGCCGGTGACGGCGTGCGCGAGCACCTGGTCGGCGATCCCGCACGCGGCGACCAGCAGCCGGGCCGGGTCGGGGTCGACCGCGGCGACGTGACCGGGCAGCGCCGCGCCCGAGCGGTGCGACACCGGCCGCGGCCGCGACGCGAGCAGCGCCGTGACCACCCACTGCTGGTCGTGCCGGTCGACCTCGCTCATCGCCGTGATCTTGCGTTCGACGGAGTGCAGCCCGGGCTCCGGCAGCATCCCCGGCAGCCGGAGCCCGGACGCGGTCCACAGGTCGGCGGACCCCGGCTGGCACGTGAACAGCGGGACGTCCCCGCGCCACAGGTCGGACACCTCGAACGGCACCAGCCGGTCGAGCAGCGGGTCGTCCACCACCAGCACCCCGAACGCGAGGTCGCGGTCCAGCGCGTCGACCAGGACGGACGGGTGCGTCGACTCGTCGAGCAGCCGCGCGTACTGCCGCGTCGCACGCGCGATGAACCGCACCTCGTCGTTCGCGGCCTTGCGCACGAGCCGCAGCAGCTCGTCCCGATGCGCGACGATCGCGTCGTAGCCCGCGCGGAACCCCGCCAGCAGCGAGTCCTGGTAGTCGGCGGGTTCGGCGGTGACCCCGGCCAGCACCGGCCGGTTCACCGCGCCGGGCGACTCCCGGGGGCGCCGGACCAGGCGCATCCGGTCCGTGCCCGCGTCGGCCCAGTCGACGACGTCCAGCGGCGACGGCACCCCGTGGTCACCGCCGACCCCGGACACGTCCGCCACCCCGTTGTCGCCGAGCAGCACGTGGGGGAGCAGCGCCGTGCGGTGCACCGACCTGACCAGCGCGAGGGCCGCGGGGTCGGTGGCGGGCGCGAGGGTGGGGTGGAACAGCGTCTCGACGTCCACGAGCACCGGCTGGTCGCCGCACGCGATCAGGTTCTCGTAGTGCATGTCCGTGCCGTCGAGGGCGTAGAGCAGCGCGAGCAGCGCCCCCAGCCGCCGGTAGAACTCCGCGACGTCCGCCACGTCCGCGCACGGTTCGTGCTCGACGTGCTCCAGCCACCCGTACCCGTTCCCGGCGAGGAGGCACGGCGTGCGGAAGCTGATTCCCGTTCGGGTGGAAAACCACTCGAGGTAGGTGGTGAACCGCGCGTGCAGCTCGACCGGGCGCGGCCGGTAGACGACCCTGGCGCCGGAGTCGAACCTCAGCACCGCGACCGTGCGCCCCTGGTGGTGCGGGTCGCCCAGTCCGGTCTCCACCGACACGAGCGCACCGGGGTCCCGCCCGCCGAAGATCGTGCCGACGATCCGGTGCCGGTCGGAGCTGTACCGGTCCCGCAGCTCGCGGTGAGCGGACACGGCCTGCTCGCACGCTTGCCCGAGCAGCCGCGCGAGCACCGGGTAGCGGTGCAGGAGGCCGGTGAGGTCGAGCGTGCGGGTGAACTCCGTGAACCGCTCGGCACCGGTGGCACCGGCGAGCGCGTGCCGCGCCCGGTGCAGCTCCAGCACGAGCGTGCGCGCCGCGATCGCGACGAGCCGCCGCCCGAGCTGCTCGGCGAACTCCGCGTCGAACGGCGGCGCGACCTCCGTGCGCGCGGCGTCCACGAGCGGCCGCAACGCGTGCGCGAACGCGGCTCTCCAGCTCTCGCCGGTGCTGGTGTCGGCCGCTGAGGTCACGCAGGAGAACCTGGCACGCGCCCGCGCACCCGCACATGGGGAGCTTCCCCCCAGATTTGCGCGCGGAGGTGAATATGGGGGACCGCCACCCATGTTTCGACACCGCCGCGGCCTGAGACTCGGAACCGAGGAGGGGACGGGCATGAGGGAGTTCGGGGAACTACTGCGCACGCACCGCATCCACGCGGGTCTCACCCAGCAACAGCTGGCCGACTTCGCGATGGTGAGCGTGCGGGCCATCCGCGACCTGGAGTGCGGCCGCACCCGCACGCCGAGGGCGGAGACGGTGCGCCTGCTCGCGGACGGCCTCCGGCTGGACGACACCAGCCGGGCCGACCTGGCGCAGGCCGGAGGACGCCCGGCGGCGAAGGCGGGGGTGGCGCCCCCGGCGCCGGCCGCGTCGATCGTGGGGCGGGAGGCGGAGACGGCGGCGCTGGTGGCGCTGCTGGTGGGGGGTTTCGGGCCGGGGGAGCGGCGCGGGGTCGGAGACGCGCGCGACGCGCTTTTCGCGCCCGACGCGCGGGACGCCGCCGACGCGCGCCATGTGCCTGACGCGCGTTTTGCGGCCGACGCGCGCCATGCGGCCGACGGGCGGAACTCAACCGACGCTCGCCACCTGTTAGACGCGCCTTTTGCGTCCGACGCGCGCACCCCGGCCGAGTCGCGCACCTCGTCCGACGCGCGAGGTTCGGCCAACGCGGGCCATGTGCCTGGCGCGCGTTTTGCGTCCGACGCGCGCCGCGTGCCTGACGCGCGCTTTGCGTCCGACGCGCGCCACGTTCCCGACGCGCGCTACCCGGCCGACGCGCGTCATGCGCTCGACACGCCCTCCGCCGCGCGCCACACCGCCGAAGAGTGGTACAGCTCTGGCGGCGTGCCCCACCCCGCTGACGAGCGGCGGCGTTTCGCCAACGCGCCCTATCCGGCCGAAGGCTGGCGGTCAGTCGACGACCCGACCCACGACCCGACCCACGACTCCACCCACAACCCGGCCCACAACCCGACCCCGGACCACCCCCGCACCAACGCCGAACCGCCGCGCCTCGTCACCATCACCGGCGTCAGCGGCGTCGGCAAGACCCGCCTCGCTCTCGAAGCCGCGGGCGAGCTCCACTTCCGGCACGGCTGGTCCGTCCTCTGGCACCTCACGTCGCTCCCGGCCGTCGACGACGAGCAGGACACCGTCCTCGTCACCGACCGGTGCCCCGACCCGCGCCTGCTGGCCGACCACCCGCGCCTGCGCGTCGTGGTGACCGCGCCGGCGCCGACCGGGCTGGCCGGCGAGCACGTGTTCCCGCTGGCCGCGCTGCCCGACGACGCGGCGGTGCGGTTGCTGCTCACGCACGTGCACCGGGTGCGGCCCGGGTTCCGGGCCGAGCCCGCGAACCAGGCCGCGCTGACCGGGCTCGTCAAGGCGCTGGACGGGTTGCCGTCGGCGCTCGAGTTCGCCGCCGGCTGGTTCATGGTCTACTCGCCGCAGCACCTCCTGGAACGCCTGCGCTCCAACCCGAAGGATCCGACCTCGGCCCACCTGCGCGACGCGCTGCGCCGTTCTTTGTCCACTTTGGACGACGACGGCCGGCGCAAGCTCCGCGACCTCATCGAGGGCCGCGAGAGTCACGAGGACGTGCGCGACCTGAGCGTGCGCGGGCTGGTGCGCAACGTCGGCGGGCGGTACGAGGTGCTCAACCTGGTTCGTGCGGCGGCGACGGAACCGGTGGCGGAGCCGCACTACGTCGGGGGCGTGGCGCTGACCTGGCCCTGCTAGCGATCGGTGGCACGCGCGGATCTGCGGGACCATCGAAGCCATGACCTCGCGCAGGTGGTGGCCCGCACTGGCCGTGCTCGTGCTCGTGCTGGTGCTGGGCGCGACCGCCTGGTTTGTGCAACCCGGACCGCCGGCACCGGCCTCCGCGCAGGCCGCCGGACCGCCGATGGGATGGAACAGCTGGAACCGGTTCGGCTGCGACATCGACGAACAGCTCATCCGCGGCCAGGCCGACGCGCTGGCCGGGTCGGGCCTGCGCGACGCCGGGTACAGCTTCGTGGTGGTCGACGACTGCTGGATGGCCCACGAGCGCGACGCGCAGGGCAGGCTCCAGGCCGATCCCGCGACGTTCCCGTCCGGCATGAAGGCGCTGGGCGACCACGTCCACGGGCTGGGCCTGGAGTTCGGCCTCTACTCGTCCGCCGGCGCGGAGACCTGCGAGGGGCGGCCCGCCTCCCGCGACCACGAGGAGGTGGACGCGCGGACGTTCGCCGAGTGGGGCGTCGACTTCCTGAAGTACGACTACTGCGAGTCCGAGAACGGCGACCGCCCGGCCGGGGCGCCGGCCCGCGACCGCTACGCGAAGATGAGCGCGGCCCTGCGCGCGACCGGGCGGCCGATCGTCCTCTCGGTCGTCGAGTGGGGCGACGAGAGGCCGTGGGAGTGGGCCCACGACGCCGGCGGCACGATGTGGCGCACCACCAGGGACATCAAGCCGGACTGGCCGAACATCACCGGAACCCTCGACCAGCAGGCGGGGCTGGAGCGGTACGCGCGGCCCGGCGGCTGGAACGACCCGGACATGCTGCAGGTCGGCAACGGCCTGGACGAGGACGAGACGCAGTTCCACATGACGATGTGGTGCCTGCTCAACGCGCCGCTGATGGCGGGCAACGACCTCTCCGCGATGGACCCGATCACGTCGGGGGCGCTGCTCAACCGCGCCCTGCTCGACGTGCAGCGCGACTTCGGCGACGGCCAGGGCCGCCGGCTGCGCGACGACGGCGACACCGAGGTGTGGGCCAAGGGCATGTCCGACGGCTCGGTCGCCCTCGCCCTGCTCAACCGCGGCACCGGCCACACGACCGTCACCACGTCCACCGCGGAGGCCGGCCTGCCGGACGCCGGGTCCTACCGGGTGCTCGACCTCTGGAACGGCGAGCAGCCCGCCACGTCCGGGCCGCTCGGCGGGGACGTGGCGGGGCACGGCGTGATGGCGTTGCGGGTCTGGCCCCGGCGCTGAGGCCGCCTCAGAACGTCGTGCTCAGGCACGCGAGCCGGTCGCCCGCCGTGCCCGCCTTGCCGTGCTCGGTGCTCGTGTGCGCGGCGTGGACCACGACGGAGTTCGCCTCGCCACGGCGGAACTGCCACGGCACGGTCGCCGCAGCGGACGCGGAACCCCGCGCGTCGGTGGTGAAGTCGAGCCAGATCTCGTTCCGCGCGTTGGCGTACTCCGGGTCGACGCTCGGCGTCACCGGGTCCTTCGCGTCCTGGTAGTGCGGACCCGAGTCGGCCGGCTTCGCGCCGCACGGCTTGGTGTGCACGTGCGAGCCGTACTTCGTGTCCGGCAGCAGACCGGACACCACCAGCTCGACCCTCGTCTGTCCACTCACGACAGACGAAGCGGAGAGCTTGGCGCCCAACGGGATGCGCTTCTCGTCGTAGGTGATGCCCTTCGGCTGCTCGCCGGACGCCGCGGGAGCCACCACCGCCACCGGCGTGGCGGCGGGAGCGGACGACGCGGGGCCGGGTGCCGGGTCCGGGCCCGCGCAGGCGGTCAGCGTGAGCAGGGCGGCACCCGCGAGGGCCGCTGCGGTCGTGCGCATGGTTCTCCTTGGGTCAACTGGGCCCCAGGTTCCCATTCCCCGCTCCGCCACGATCGGGTGACCGGGGCAGGGGGAGCGCGACGAGGTCCGCGAACGCCTCGTGGTAGGCCGCGCAGAGGTGGTAGTCGCTGTGGGTCTCCACCTTCTCCGGCGACACGTCGGTCTCGCCCGCGCGCCGGTCGACGGAGTTCGGCGCCCAGCCGTGCACCGGGAAACCGAGGTAGTCCGTGCGGCGCCACAGGTTGAGCCAGCTCCCGCCCAGCAGCACCGAGAGCCCGCGGTCCTGCGCCGCGCCGGGATCGCGCCGCCACGGGTCGCACGAGAACAGCACACCCGCGCGGACTTCCGGTGTGCCGAGCACCGCGGGCCCGAGCAGCTCGGGGAAGATCCGCCCGAAGTACGGCCGCAGCTGCACGCCGTAGGTCAGCAGCTGCACCCGGTCCAGATAGCCCGCGGGCAACGCGTACAGGGCCGCCACGGCCAGCACGGCGCCCAGGCTGTGCGCGGACAGCACCACGCGGTTCGACGGCGACTCGTCCAGGAACTCCCGCGTGCGGTCGGCGATCTCCGGCACCGCGCGCTCGGCGTAGCACGGCGGCGCGAACGGGTGGGCGGTGCGCGGCAGGAAGCACATCAGGTCCCACAGCAGCCCCAGCGGGCGGCGGTTGGTCAGCATCCCGGCGCCGACGAACGACCCGACGACCGCGACGCCGGCGAGTCCCGTGACCCAGTCGCCCTTGCCCACCACCCACGTGACGCCCGGCCACTGCGACCACGACGGCGCCGCGAACGTCAGGTAGCACGTCAGCACCAGACCCAGAACCCCGGACGTGGACAGCACTCCGGCGATGGTCTCGGACCGGTGCGTCACCGCCACGACGTGCCGTGCCCGCACCACGAGCGCGGAAGCCTCGTCGTCGAGCACCGCGGGAGCGGCCAGCCGCGCCAGCAGCACCACGGCCTGCGCGATCACCAGCACCGCCAGCGGAACCAGCGCGACGGCGAACGCCGCGCCGAACCACGAGTAGAACGGCGGCGCCACCAGCCCGGTCCCGACCCACCCGCGGAACGTCAGCACCAGCACGGCCGACGACATCACCGAGGTGACCAGCGACAACCCCAGCAGCACACCGGGTCCCGCGCCGTGCCAGGCCTGCCACCGGTCGCCGATCCGCGGCCGCGCCCGCCACGCCAGCGCGCCGCCGGCCACCGCCGCACCCGTCCACGCGAGCGGAAACCAGTGCGTGGCAACCATGAACGCCACGAACACCACGAGCAGCGCGAGCGGACCTTTGGCGTCGTTGCGCCGCCACGACCACGCCGCGAGCACCGATCCGAGCAGCGCGACTGCCACCACCGGTGGCCCCCACGCCGTCAGCCACAGCGGACCGCTGAACGCCGGAGCGACCGCGTAGAGCGCGAACCCGTGCGCCACCAGCACGACCGCGGCGGCGATCATCAGCAGCCACGACCACAGCCCGCCCTTCTCGGTCGACGGGACGTCCGGGCAGTCCGTCGCGGTCACCACGACCCGGCCCGCCACCACCGCCAGCACCCCGCCCGCGAGCGCGGTCAGCATCAGGAAGACCGCGTGCTGCCACAGCTGCGCGCTCGTCACCAGCACCACCGCGCAGCACCCCGCCGCGAGGTGCAGCCGGGTGAGCCGCCGGATCCGCGGGTTGCCCTCCCACATCGCCGCGCGGCTGAGCACCACCCCGGCCCGCCGCACGGGGGAGCGCCGCATCGTCGTCATCTCGTACCTGCTGCGCGCCAACGAGGTCAGCGCCATCAGCCCCAGCAACAGCAGCACCGGCACGGCGGACGCGGCGAGCACCCGCACGTGCTGCGGCGGGTCGCCGAGCAGGTCCAGGAACTCCGGCAGCCGCCGGCACGCGGTGCCCGGCGACGAGCACTGGACCGCGTAGACGTCGATCGCCACCTCGCACACCGCGAGCACCAGCAGCAATGTGAGCCCCAGCCCGAACAACCGGGTCGAGGCCGCGCCGCGCCCGGCGTTCCACCACACCATCCGCCTCGTCGCCGGAACGGAGTCGTCCGGCAGTGTCCGCGACCAGTACGCGACGTTCGCGAGACCGAACGGCAGCAACAACGCCCAGCCGATGCGCCCCAGCACGTTCGCGAGCACCGACGGCACCCCGCTGCCGGGCACACCGGGGCTGCTGCGCGCCATTCCGCCCCACGAGTACGCCTCGCGCCGCACGTCCTGCGGCACCCGCCCGGCGTGCTCCGGCGGGAGGTCGGCGAGCTTGTCCTGCCGCGGCCGCCAGAAGCTGCCGAACCGGTCGCCGCGGAACTGCTCGACGGCGTGGTCCGGGAGCGCCAGCACCGCCGTCGGGGGAGTGTTGTTGACCCCGTGGATGCGCAGTTCCAGCACGCGTGGACTCATCGCGGCCTCCCTCTGCTGAAGTTGTCGTCCGGAAAGCGGCCCGGTTCAGCGGCCGAACGGGTGAAAGGGGTGTATCCAGCCGCGCTCGGAAGCCTCTACTGGGCAAGGAGGCCCCATCATGACCGCACCTACCCACCCCGCCCTCGCGCACTCCGTCGGGCTCGCCGAGTTCCTCGCCACCGCCGGCACGCTCACCCTGGCGCAGCGCAAGCTCATCGTCGACCAGGCGCTGGTCCTGCTGGAGCAGAACTACGCCCACCTGCCTCTCAAGGTCGCGATGCACGCGGTGAACCCCGTGCAGAGACTCAGAGTGCTCAGAGCCAGACTCGAACGGCAGACCGACGCCACGGCCGAACCCGAGTGGCAGTTCCACCGCGAGCTGTCGAGCACCTTCCACTCGGTGCGCGACCTGCACACCAACTACCTGCTGCCCGCGCCGTTCGCGGGCAGGATCGCCTACCTGCCGTTCCAGCTCGAGCGCTGCTTCGCCGACGACGGCACCGAGCAGTACCTCGTCGCCCGCACCGTCGCCGGGTTCGACGGCCTCGCCGTCGGCGCCGAGGTGACGCACTGGAACGGCACGCCGATAGCGCGCGCGGTCGCGTTGAACGGCGCGGTCTTCGCGGGCAGCAACACCGCCGCGAACCTCGCCCGCGGCCTCGAGTCGCTCACGCTGCGCCCGCTGGTGATCCAGCTCCCGCCCGACGAGGACTGGGTGGTCGTGAGCCACCGCACCGGGTCCGGCGCCGCGGCGGAGGTGCGGGTCGACTGGCAGGTCGCGGAGAACCTGCCGCCCATGACCGACGTCGACTCGCTCTCGCCCGCCGCGGCCGCGCAGGGCGTCGACCTCGACTCCGACGAGAAGGCCCGCGCCAAGAAACTGTTGCACGCGCCCGATGTCGTGCAGGCCGAAGCCGCCGGCGGTGCCGTCGCGATGGGCACGCAGGACGTCGCGACGACGATGCCCGGCGTGTTCCGCGCGCGTCCGGTCACCACGCCGTCCGGCACGTTCGGGCACCTGCGGATCTTCACGTTCAGCGTCGACGACCCGGAGGCGTTCCTCGCCGAGTTCGTCCGGCTCGCGGCCCTGCTGCCGCAGAACGGTCTCGTCGTCGACGTGCGCGACAACGGCGGCGGCCACATCTTCGCCGCGGAGTTCCTGCTGCAGACCATGACGCCGCGCCGCATCGAGCCGGAACCCGTGCAGTTCCTCAGCACACCGCTGAACCTGCGCATCTGCCGCCGCCACGCCGACGACCCGACCGGCCAGATCGACCTCGGCCCGTGGTTCCCGTCGCTCGACTCGTCGACCGAGACGGGCCAGGCGTTCTCGTGCTCGCACACCATCACGCCCGTCGACGGCGCGAACGCCGTGGGCCAGACCTACCACGGCCCGGTCGTGCTGGTCACCGACGCGCGCTGCTACTCCGCGACCGACATCTTCGCCGCGGGCTGGGCCGACCACGAGCTGGGCCCGATCCTCGGCGTGGACGACAACACCGGTGCGGGCGGCGCGAACGTGTGGACGCACGGGCTCCTGATGACGCTGCTGAAGATCCCGGCGCCCGGCGACACCGAGTCGCCGTACGAACCGTTGCCCGGCAAGGCGAACATGCGGGTGTCGATCCGCCGCACGCTGCGCGTGGGCAAGCTCGCCGGCACACCGGTGGAGGACCTGGGCGTGCGGCCGACGCACCAGCACCGGGTGACGCGCGCGGACCTGTTGCAGGGCAACGTGGACCTGCTGGCCCGGGCCGGCGCGCTGCTCGCGGAGCAGCCGGTGCGCGAGCTCGGCGTGGCGGTCGCGGGCACGACCGCCTCCCTGGACACCGTGAACCTCGACCGGGTGGACGTCTACGTCGACGGCCGCCCCGTCACCTCGCTGGACGTGACCGACGGCGCGCACACCGCGACGTTGACCACGACCGGTGCCGAGGTGCGCGTCGAGGGCTTCGCGGGAGGACGGCTGGTGGCCGCGCGCAAGGTCGCCAGCTGAGAAGAGCGGGCGCTTCCGGTGGCACCA